>DAHVOV010000116.1 GCA_027318645.1 Candidatus Aminicenantota bacterium | reverse complement strand
GATTCGTAAAGGCAATCGGTATACGGTGCACGGTGTACGGTTTACGGTGAAGCCATAACCGCGAACCAGATCGTTTAATTGCTATTGCCGTCTGCCGTATACCGTCCACCGTCCACCAAGTTCGATAATTCTTCCAACGTGGTACGTGGTACGTGGTACGTGGAACCTCGACGGACTGGGAGATTATCAGGTCCTGAATTGATAAAAAGCCCTGGGTTTGACATCGCCAGCCCGAATGGTTACTATGCCGGTAGATGAAAGGATGGAAAAACTTGCTTTTCGTGGCCCTGTCGGCGCTCTTCGTCTGGCTTTTCGCCCGCCGCGTCGACCTCGCCGGCATCGCCGCCGTGTGGCGCGCCGTTCCCTGGCCGCTGCCGCCGCTGTTCATGCTCTGCGTCGTGGCGCAGTACGGGCTGCGCGCGCGGCGCTGGGGGGTGCTGCTGCGCCCCTTCCGGGTCGGCGTCCCCTTCCGCAGCCTGTGGAACTTCTCGCTGATCGGCTTCATGATCTCCTATCTGCTGCCCGGGCGGCTGGGGGAGGTGGCGCGGCCGGTGCTGCTGGCCGAGAAGGAGGACATCCCCAAGAGCCAGGCCCTGGCCACCGTGGTCAACGAGCGGCTCTTCGACCTGCTCACCGTCCTGGTGATGCTGGCCCTGTACCTGGGCCTCGCCGGCGGCGCCCCCTCGCCGCTGCTGCGCCGGCTGCGGCTGGCACTGCTGCTGCTGCTGCCGCTGGTCGGCGCCGTCTTCGCCCTGATCGCCCTGGCCAACTCGCCGCGCTTCTCGGCCCGCACCGAGGGCCTCGTCAGCCGCCTGTGCCGCCTGCTCCCGGCGCGCTGGCGCGGGGCGGCGGCCGGCTTCGCCATGAACTTCGTCCGCGCCCTGCGCCTGGACCTGGGCCGGCGCGACCTGGCGGCGGTGGCCGTCTACTCCCTGCTGCACTGGGGGCTCATCTGCTTCTCCTACTGGCTGCTGCTGCGCGGCTTCGCGGTGGCGGTCTCGCCGGTGCACGCCGTGCCGCTGGTGGCCGTGATCTTCGTCGCCGCCGCCGTGCCCACGCCGGGCATGGCCGGCAGCCTGGACCTGGCCTCGACCTACGCCCTGGTCGGCCTGTACGCCATGGGCGAGAAGGCGGCGATGGCCTTCACCCTGCTGTTCCATTTCCTGGTGCTCGTCGTGCCCATCGGCCTGGGGCTGCTCGCCCTGTGGCAGGAGGGGCTGGGTTTCGGCGTCGTCCGCCGCCTGCGCCGTCCGAAGGATGAACTGCCCGCAGTGCGCTGAGATCGCCGACAAGGTGATCGAGACCCGCGAAAGCCGGGACGGCCTGTACATCCGCCGCCGCCGCGAGTGCCTGCACTGCGGCAAGCGCTTCACCACCTACGAGAAGATCGAGGACGTGCCGCTGATGGTGGTCAAGAAGGACGGGCGGCGCGAGCCCTTCGACCTGGACAAGATCCGCAAGGGGCTGTACCGCGCCCTGGAGAAGCGCCCGGTGCAGACCAAGCAGATCGAGCAGCTGGCCCACCAGGTGGAGGAGTTCTTCTCGCGCTCCGACCGCGAGGTGCCCACCTTCAAGATCGGCGGCATGATCATGGAGAAGCTCAAGAAGCTGGACAAGGTGGCCTACGTCCGCTTCGCCTCGGTCTACCTGGAGTTCAAGAGCCTGGAGGAGTTCCTGGCCGAGCTCCAGGGCCTGCTGAAGAAGGAGGAGTGAATGGCCAAGAAGAACTACCCGTATTTCGAGGTCGAGATCGGCAAGAACTACCCCTCGGGCATCAGCACGCACACCGACTGGAAGCCCAGCACCAACATCGTGGAGACGCGCGACTCGCTGGTGATCGAGATGGAGCTGCCGGGAGTGGACAAGGAGGACGTGGCCATCACCCTGGTGAACAACCAGGAGCTGATCATCAAGGGCTTCAAGAAGCAGCCGCGGCTGGAGCCCGTCACCTATTACCTGTTCGAGCGCGAGTTCGGCGCCTTCTACAAGCGCATCGTCATCGACTTCCCGCTGGACACGGGCACGGTGCGCTCGCTGATGGAGAACGGCGTGCTGACCATCGAGGTGCGCAAGCGCCGCGACTCGCGCATCGACGTGGAGATCAAGTAGGGGGACCCATGGCCGAAGAAAAGAACCTCCCCGTTGAAGGCGCCGAGAAGGACGAGAAGTCGGACAAGATCAAGATCCCCGACCGCCTGCCGGTGCTGGTCCTGCGCGACATCGTCGTCTTCCCCTACATGATCGTGCCGCTGTACGTCGGCCGCCCCAAGTCCAAGAAGGCCGTCGACGCCGCCCTCAACGGCGACCGCCTCATCCTGCTGCTGACCCAGAAGGACATGAACGTCGAGGACCCCGGCCGCGACGGCCTGTACGGCTTCGGCACCGTGGCCCTGATCGTGCGCATGCTCAAGCTGCCGGACGGCCGCATGCGCGTGCTGGTGCAGGGCATCTCGCGCGCGCGCCTGCGCGACCTGCACGACGACGGCAAGTCGCTGACGGCCGAGGCCGAGGGGGTCGAGGACCGCGAGCCCGGCGAGCTGGCCCTGGAGGGCAAGGCCCTGGTCAAGAACGTGCGCCAGAAGTTCGAGCAGGCCGGCAAGCTGGGCAAGGCCATCTCCAACGAGATCCTGGTCATCGCCGAGAACATCGAGGAGCCCGGCAAGCTGGCCGACATCATCGCCTCCAACCTGGAGCTGAAGATCGAGGACTCGCAGTCGATCCTGGAGGAGACCGACCCGCTGCGCCGGCTGGGGCGCGTCCACGACTTCCTGAACTACGAGATCGAGATGCTGAACATGCAGAACCAGATCAACCTCAAGGCCCAGGGGGAGATGGACAAGAACCAGAAGGAGTACTTCCTGCGCCAGCAGCTGAAGGCCATCCGCAAGGAGCTGGGCGAGGAGTCCGAGGTCATGGAGGAGGTCAACGCCTACCTCAAGAAGCTGGAGGAGGCGCGCATGCCCGAGGCGGCGCGCAAGGAGACCGAGAAGAACATCGATCGCCTGAGGAAGATGCACCCCGAGTCGGCCGAGAGCGGCGTGATCCGCACCTACCTCGACTGGATGTTCGACCTGCCCTGGGCCGCCGCCAGCAAGGACAACCTGAACCTGAAGCGGGCGCGCGCCGTGCTCAACCAGGACCACTACGGCCTGGAGAAGGTCAAGGAGCGCATCCTGGAGTACCTGAGCGTGCGCAAGCTGAACAGCCAGGGCCGCGGCCCCATCCTCTGCTTCGTCGGCCCGCCGGGCGTGGGCAAGACCTCGCTGGGGCGCTCGATCGCCCGCGCCCTGAACAAGAAGTTCGTGCGCATCTCGCTGGGCGGCGTGCGCGACGAGGCCGAGATCCGCGGCCACCGCCGCACCTACGTCGGCGCCCTGCCCGGCAAGATCATCCAGGAGCTGAAGAACGCCGGCACCCACAACCCGGTGTTCATGATGGACGAGGTGGACAAGATCGGCATGGACTTCCGCGGCGACCCGTCGTCGGCGCTGCTGGAGGTCCTCGACCCCGAGCAGAACAACTCCTTCACCGACCACTACCTGGGCGTGCCCTTCGACCTCTCCAAGGTGCTGTTCATCACCACCGCCAACCTGCTGGAGCCGATCCAGCCGGCGTTCCGCGACCGCATGGAGGTCATCGAGATCCACGGCTACAGCGAGGAGGAGAAGATCGAGATCGCCCGCCGCCACCTGATCCCCCGCCAGCTGCAGGCCAACGGCCTGACCGCCAGGCTGATCGAGTTCACCCCCGGGGCGCTGCGCAACATCGTCGCCCTCTACACCCGCGAGGCGGGGGTGCGCAACCTGGAGCGCGAGATCGGCGGCATCTGCCGCAAGGTGGCCCACAAGGTGGCGCTGGGCCAGCGCCAGCTGGTCAAGATCACCTCGCGCAACCTGGAGAAGTACGCCGGCGTGCCGCGGATCTTCCGCGACCAGCTGCTCGAGGAGAACGCCGTGGGCGTGGCCACCGGCATGGCCTGGACGCCCACCGGCGGCGACATCCTGTTCATCGAGGTGCGGCTCATCCCCGGCAAGGGCACGCTCATCCTCACCGGCTCGCTGGGCGACGTCATGAAGGAGTCGGCCAGCGCCGCCCTGAGCCTGATCAAGTCCTCCGCCGCCGGGCTGAAGCTGGCCGTGGAGACCTTCGAGAAGAACGACATCCACGTTCACATCCCCGAGGGCGGCATCCCCAAGGACGGCCCCTCGGCCGGCGTCACCCTGGCCACGGCGCTGGTGTCGGCCTTCACCGGGAAGGCGGTCAAGCGCGACATCGCCATGACCGGCGAGATCACCCTGCGCGGCAAGATCCTGCCCGTGGGCGGCATCAAGGAGAAGGTGCTGGCGGCGCGCCGGGCCGGCATCCGCACCATCATCCTGCCCGAGAAGAACAAGAAGGACCTGGGCGAGCTGAAGCAGACGCACCGCCAGGGGATGAACTTCCTCTTCGTCGGCGAGTTCCGCGAGGCGGTGAACGCCGCCCTGGTGGAGCCGGTCTTCTGATGGACGAGGAGCGCTTCGTCGCCTCCCTGCGCCGGCGCTTCCCCTTCCGCCTCGGCCTGGGCATCGGCGACGACTGCTCGCTGGTGCGCCGCGGGGGCACGTTCCAGCTGATCTCGACCGACCTGCTGGTGGAGGACGTCCACTTCCGCCTGGGCGACACCTCGCCGGAGGCGCTGGCCGAGAAGTCGCTGGCGGTCAACGTCTCCGACATCGCGGCCATGGGCGGCCGCCCCCAGTACTTCTACCTGGGCCTGGGCTTCTCACCGCGCCTGGGCCTGGCGTGGCTGCGCCGCTTCTTCGCCGGGCTGGGGCGCGCCGCCCGGCGCTGGAACATCGAGCTCGCCGGCGGCGACACCTCGCGGTCCGAGAAGGTGCTGGTCGCCGTCACCATCGTCGGCGAGGCCGAGCGGCCGGTGCGCCGCGACGGCGCGCGGCCCGGCGACCGGATCGGCGTCACCGGCGCCACCGGCGGCTCGGCGCTTGGGCTGCGGATGCTGCTGGCGGGGGAGACGCGCTCGCCCTTCATCCGCCTGCACCAGCACCCGCGGCCGCAGGTGGCGAAGGGGCGGACCCTGGCGCGCTTCGCCAGCGCCATGATCGACGTCTCCGACGGGCTGCTCCTCGACCTGTCGCGGGTGCTGCGGGCCTCGGGCGCCGGGGCGCGGGTCGACGCCGGGCGCCTGAGCCTGCCGCCCGCCTACGCCCGAGAATGCCGCCGCCTGGGGATCGACGCGGAGCAGCTGGCCCTTTCCGGCGGCGAGGACTACGAGCTGCTGTTCACCGTGCCCCCGCGCCGCGAGCCCGCCCTGCGCCGGACGGGCATGGCCTATCATCTCATCGGCGAGGTGACGGCCGGCCGCCGCCTGCGCGTGCAGCGCGACGGCCGCGAGCTGGCCGTGTCCGGGCTCGGCTTCGACCATTTCCGCGAGGCCGGCCCGGGGAGGAAGCGATGAAGATCCGCCTGCGGACCGCCCCGCGCCCGGCCAGGGGCGAGTGCGTCGTCGTGCCCCTGTTCAAGGGCGGCGCCGCGGCCACCCCGTGGCGCGCCTACCCGGAGCTCGAGGAGCCTGCCCGGCGCCGCGGCCTGAAGGGCGCCCTCGGCGAGTCGCTGCTCCTGCACTCGCTGGAGAAGGGGCGCCTGTTCCTGCTGCTGGGCGCTGGCCGCGCCGGCTCGGCGACCGACGCCCGGCGCTGGGCCTGCCGCGCCATGGCGCTGCTGCGCGAGAACCGCGTGGCGCGGGCCTGCGTCCACCTGCTGGCGCCGGCGCCGCTGCCCCCGCCCTACCTGGCCGCCCTGGCCGCGGCCCTGCTGCTGAACGGCTACCGCTTCGACCGCTACCGGAAAAAGAAGGACCGGCGCGTCGAAAGCGTCCAGCTGGCGACGGGCCGGCGCGGGGCCTTCGGCGCCCGCGAGCTGGCGGAAGCGGCCGAGGTGCTGGAGGAGGTGGAGCGCGCGCGCGACCTGGTCAACGAGATCCCGGCCAAGGTCACCCCCGACACCCTCGCCGCCGCCTTCGCCGACAGCGCCCGCCGCCACGGCCTGGAGCTGGAGGCCTGGCGCCGCCGCGAGCTGGAGGCCAACGGCATGAACGGCCTGCTGGCCGTGGGCGCCGCCTCCTGCTGCGAGCCGGCGCTGCTGTCCCTCACCTACGCCCCGGCCGCCGGCGGCCCGAGCGTGGTCCTCGTCGGCAAGGGCATCACCTTCGACTCGGGCGGGCTGAGCCTGAAGCCGGCCGCCAGCATGGAGGAGATGAAGTCCGACATGGCCGGCGCCGCCGCCGTGCTGGGGGCGGTCAACGCCGCCGCCCGTCTGCGCCTGGGCCTGCGGGTGACGGCGCTGGCGCCGCTGGCCGAGAACCTGCCCGGCCGCCGCGCCTACAAGCCGGGGGACATCATCACCTACGCCAACGGCAAGACGGTGGAGATCGTCAACACCGACGCCGAGGGCCGGCTGATCCTGGCCGACGCACTGATCGTGGCCGCCCGGCGCCGGCCCGGCCGCATCGTCGAGCTCTCCACCCTCACCGGCGCCATTGTCACCGCCCTGGGCGACGGCTACGCCGGCCTCTTCTGCCGCGACCGCCGGCTGGCGGCCGCGCTGCTGCGCGCCGGCGAGGCCAGCGGCGAGCGGCTGTGGCAGCTGCCCCTGCCCGAGGAGTACCGCGAGAGCATCGCCTCCAAGGTCGCCGACCTGAAGAACGCCAACTACAACGGCGCCTCCTCGGTGAAGGCGGGGCTGTTCCTCGGCGAGTTCGCCGGCAGCGTCCCCTTCGCCCACGTCGACATCGCCGGCACGGCGTTCCTGGGCAAGCCCAACGCCTTCTACGCCGCCGAGGGCGCCACCGGCTTCGGAGTGCGTCTGCTGGTGGAATTCCTCAAGGAACTGGCTCGCTCGAAATGAACATGGGCTCGCGACCAGCGGCACTCGGCTTACGGCTAACGGCGGACGGCAGACGGCAAAAAACACTTCCAGGGCTGCCGGATGGCATTGCAGCTGCCGTATGCCGTACACCGTATGCCGTGCGCCAAGCTCATGCTTCGAGTCCTGAGAGGCCAAGATGAAAGAACTGTATAGCGTCCATTCGCTGGTCCGCGGCTTCACCTTCGAGGGAACGACCTATGAGGAGGTGAAGGTCACCTGGTTCGTGGCCGGGCGCGCCGCCCCCCTCGTCCCCTACGAGCAGGCCATCCAGGACTACGCCCGCCTCGTTGCCGGCGAGCGCGCCTATCCGCAGGGGTTCGTCGACGAGCTGTTCGGCCGCGACGAGGCGGAGGCGCTGAAGGCCTACCTGGGCCGCCGCCGCGAGCTGACCACCTTCGTCGAGCCCGTCGAGCTGCCGGTCATGGCCAACGCCAGCGGCTGCCGGCGGCTGCCGCGCGGCCGCGGCGCCGATTTCCTGGCCCTGCACCGCGAGAAGGGCTACTCCCTGCCGTTCAAGGTCGAGGGCTACTTCAGCGTGCGCCTGGCGACACCGCGCGTACAGGGCGACGACAGGCAGACGGAAATAGCGGCCAGGGCTCCCAGGAAAGCGAGTGACAAGTAACAAGTGACAAGTGACGAGGTAAGAACGAGCTCAGGGAAGACAGAGGGAAGAGAGAGGGAAGAAGGAGGGAAGAGAGAGTGGGAATAGCCCTGCCAGACCCTCTTTCCCACTCTGCTTTCACTCTGCCTTTCCCTCTGCCTTCCCTATCTCTTCCCTGGAGTTCGAGAGCCGTACGCCGTGCGCCTTACGCTGAGATTTATTGCGGTTCCTTGTCACTCGTCACTTGTCACTCGTCACTGTAGATCGTTTTCGCTTCAATTGACAAAACGCCGAATTGATACTATATAAGTGTGGAACATGGAAGCGTTCATCGAAGTCAACCTCGTCGGCCTGATCATGGACCAGGTCTCCAAGTCGCCGGTGATGGTGCTCAAGGCCCGCGACGAAAAGAAGGTCATCCCCATCTGGATCGGCATGAGCGAGGCCAACGCCATCGCCATGGAGCTGGAGAACGTCTGCTCGCCCCGGCCCATGACCCACGACCTGCTGCGCAACATCATGCGCGACCTGGAGGCCATCCTGGCCAAGGTCATCATCACCGACATCGTCGAGAACACCTATTACGCCGAGCTGCACATCGAGAAGAACGGCCAGGAGCGGGTGATCGACTGCCGCCCCTCCGACGCCGTGGCGCTGGCGCTCAAGAACCACGCCAAGATCTTCGTCTCGCGCCAGGTGCTGGAGACCTCGGTGCTGGCCGACGTGTTCTGCAACTGCCTCACCGGCGAGGAGCGCATCGACCGCTGGTTCGAGTCGCTGTCGGACGACGATTTCGGCGGCATAGAGCAGTAGCAGCTCCACTTCCAGGACAACGAACTATCGTGACGAGTGACAAGTGACGAGTGACAAGTAGAGAGCACTAAACTTACCTTTCGCCACGGGCAATGAGAAGGAACTCAAGTTTTTTATCTCAAGTATAAAATCACAAATGAGCTCGAAATTCCAATGTCCAAATGGCCTAAATGAAGGCCTTGTTAGCGTCCGGGTTTCGGCCATTGTGATTTGGAACTTGGGAATTATTTGGAATTTGGTGCTTCGGCTCATCTAACTTCAGCAGGGAAGGTGCTTTCCCTTCCTTACGCCTTGCGTCCTACGCCCTACACCAAGATCGATTGCTGTTACTCATTACTCGTCACTTGTCACTCGTCACTGAGGCTTTTCCAGTTCGACCTTGGACCTCTGCCACAGCGCCTCCATCTCCTCCAGCGAGGCGGAGGCGATGTCCCGGCCGCGGCGGCGCAGCTCGGCCTCGATGAAGCGGAAGCGGGCGGTGAACTTGCGGTTGGCGCGCGCCAGCGCGAACTCGGGGTT
>DAHVOV010000050.1 GCA_027318645.1 Candidatus Aminicenantota bacterium | reverse complement strand
CAGGTGGATGAAGACGGGATTGACCAGCGCCAGCGCCTTCTCCTCCTCCAGCCGAGTCAGCACCTTGGAGTAGGACACGTTGGTGCTGATGAAGTCGAGCAGGATGGGCATGACGATCCCGCGCTCGCGCTCGTCGAGCCGGTCCGCGCGCAGCCGCTCCGCCAGCTGCCCCTCGACGTCCTTCAGGTCGTGGAAGTCCTCCAGGCGCGCCGGCGCGTATCCCCGGCGCTCGCTGTAGACGGTGACGGCGCCGTCGGCGCCGCGCGGCACGCCGATGCGCGAGAGGATGATGCCCTTCTCCCCCCATTGGCGTGCCGCCAGCAGCAGGCGCTCCAGGTCGATCTTGGCGAAGGTGTTGCCCTGGACGAGGGCCTGCAGCGCCGGCGGCGGCAGCTCGATGCCGAAGTTCTCGCGCACGCGGGCGCCGATCGCGGCCAGGTCGGCCTTGCCCAGCAGGTTCTCGCGGCGCGCCTCCTTGAAGAAGCGGAACCACTCGGCCAGCAGCATCTGGCTGCCGGCGGTCTTCTGCTCGTTGAACTCGTAGACCGGCACGACCGCCGCCAGCGCCTTGCGGCGGTTCTGCTCGCTGGCCTCCTTGTCCTCGACCGTCATCTCCTGGCGCACGACGATGTCGCTGGCGGCGATGTCGCCGGGCTTGAGGCCCGGCTCGCGGATGGAGCGCGCCGGCGGCACGTAGACGATGTAGGAGATGGCGACGACGAAGAACGCCCCCAGCAGCAGGCGCCCCCAGGGGGAGCTCCCCTTGCCGGGCCCTTCCGGACGCTGGCGCTTGGCCTTGCGCTCGAGGTCGAGGTTCATTTCTGCGCCTTCTCGTAGGCCTCGATGATGCGCTGGATCAGCGGGTGGCGCACGACGTCCTTCTGGGTCAGGTGCACGACGCCGATCCCGGGCACGTCGCGCAGGATGCGGATGGCCTTGAAGATCCCCGACTTGCGGGGCTGCTCCAGGTCGATCTGGGTGATGTCGGCGGTGACCACCACCCGCGAGTTGAGCCCGAAGCGGGTCAGGAACATCTTCATCTGCGAGTCGACGGTGTTCTGCCCCTCGTCGAGGATGATGAAGGCGTCGTTGATGGTGCGCCCGCGCATGTAGGCCAGCGGGGCGATCTCGATGATCCCCTTCTCGATCAGCTCCGTGGTGCGCTCCCAGCCGATCAGGTAGTAGAGGGCGTCGTAGAGCGGCCGCAGGTAGGGGTTGATCTTCTGCTGGATGTCGCCGGGCAGGAAGCCGAGCTTCTCGCCGGCCTCGACCACCGGGCGGGTCAGCACGATGCGCTCCACCCGCTTGGCGATCAGGAAGTTCAGCGCCATGGCGATGGCCAGGAAGGTCTTGCCGGTTCCGGCCGGGCCGATGCCGAAGACCATGTCGCGGCGGTCGATGGCGTCGACGTAGATGCGCTGGTTGACGGTCTTGGGGAAGACCTCCTTGCCGTCGACCCGGATCAGGTGCCTGTCCGCGAGCTCGGGGAGCTGCTCGATGCGGCCCTCGGCGGCCAGGTCCAGGCCGAACTGCAGGTCATGCTCGCGCAGCCGGCCGTTCTGCCGCTGCAGCTGGGCCAGGTGCTGCAGGTATTTCTTGAACTTGCGGCCCTGGGCGGGGTTCCCCGAGTACATGACCTTGTCGCCGCGCAGGGCGACCTCCAGCCCGAAGGCCTTCTCGATGGCCTCAAGGTGCTTTTGGATCAGGATCGGGAAATGGCCGCCCGGCCCCTCCGGGCATACGAATTCATCCATCAAGCGAACCCAAAAATGGTCTTTTCATCGCTGGAATTATAGAAAGCATCGGGCCAAATGTCAACCGCGCGTGCCCCGGGGGCTCCTAGGCCAGCCCGGCCAGGGGCAGGAGCAGGCGCAGCCCCGTCCAGATCAGCAGCCCGCCGGCGAGGTCGAACAGGAGGCCGGCGCGCGCCATCTTGACGATGGGCACGAGCCCCGAACCGTAGACGATGGCGTTGGGCGGCGTGGAAACGGGCAGCATGAAGCCCCAGCTGCAGCCCAGGATGGCGCCCAGGGCGGGAGGCACGGGGTTGACCCCGGCGGCGGCCGAGACCGAGATGATCACCGGCACCACCATGTTGGCGGCGGCGGTGTTGGACGTCGTCTCGCTGGCGAGGATGGCGATGTAGATCGCGGCGAAGGTGATCCCCCAGAGCGACCCGGCGCCGGAAAGCCGCAGCAGCCCCTGGCCGACCTGGTCGGCCAGCCCGGTCTGGAACATGAGGTTGCCCAGGCTCAGCCCGCCGCCGAAGAGCAGCAGCGTGCCCCAGTCGATCTCCACGGCCTGCTTCCAGGTCAGGGTGAACTCCCCCTTCTTGCGGTCCAATGGCAGGATGAACAGGAGGATCGCGCCGGCCAGGGCCGCCGCCGCCTCGGGCAGCCGTCCGTTGTACCACTTGGCCTGGGGCGAGGCGCTGCCCCAGGCCAGCGCCAGGAAGCCCGGCACGACCCACAGGACCACCGTCACCAGGAAGGCGGCCAGGGAGTTCTTCTGGCCGCGGCTCCATGGGCCCAGCCGGGCCAGCTCGGCACGAACGTGCTCGCGGCTTCCCGATATGACTGGAATTTCCGGCTTATGCAGCCCGTACAGCATGAGAAACAGAAATAGGTACATGACCAGCAGCATGGGCACGGCGAAGAGCATCCACTGGAAGAACGGGATGCGGACGCCGGTGAACTTCTCGATCATGGCCAGGCCGATCAGGTTGGGCGGCGTCCCCACCGGCGTGCCGATGCCGCCCGCCGAGGAGGCGTAGGCGGCCATCAGCATCATTCCCGTGGCGAAGCGCCCCGGATCGGCCCGGCCGCCGGCCTGCTTCGCCATCAGGCCGCTCATGGCCGACACGATGCCCAGCCCGATGGGCAGCATCATCGCCGTCGTGGCCGTGTTGCTGATCCACATGGAGATGAAGGCCGAGATGGCGCCGTAGGCGAACAGGACCCGCCAGGCGCGGTCGCCGATCCAGCGCAGCGAAAGGATGGAATAGGCGAAGCGCCGGTCGAGCCCGTGGACGCTCATGGCGCGGGCCAGGATGAAGCTGCCCAGGAACAGGTAGATGGTCGGCTCGGCGAACGGGGCCAGGACCGTTTTGGCGTCGCCCACCCCGGCCAGGATGCAAAGGAGAGCGCCCAGCAGAGCGCTGACCGGGATGGGGACCGGCTCCCCGATCCACCAGACCACGATCCAGGCGATGATGGCCGCCAGGGAATGGGCGCGGGGATCGAGCCCCGGCAAAGGCATGTAGTGCAGCGCCAGGCCCAATATGGGGCCCAGGAACAGGGTGATCCTCTTTCGCCACGACTCCAGCTTCGCCTCGAATGGGGAAATGACCTCTTCAGGGGACTGATTTTGCTTTTCCACCCGTTTTTCCGTACTTTTTCCCATTATTAACCCTAATTTCTTGAGTGATAGCAAAAAATTCCAAGCATCAAGCACCAAATCTCAAATAAATCCCAATTTCCAAATTCCAATTTCCAAAATAAAATCCCTGAAAATGATTCTTTTGTTTTGGTCATTTGGTCATTGGATATTGGAGGTTATTTGGAATTTGGTGCTTGGTACTTGGTGCTTCAGTCCTACTCGCTGACCCATTTCGTGGAATCATCATTAAAAATAGACTGCCTGGGGATGGGAAACGACCATGGCACTGACGCTGAGCTCAGGGACAAGCTGATCTCCCTTGTTCACTGCGACGCCTATGCGCCCGGCATCGAGCAGGCGCACGATCTTCCGCTGGTCGGACAAGGCCGGCCAGGCCGGGAACCCGGGGCTGAAGCGCCTCCCCTGCCTGGCGGCCAGGCCCAGGTCGCAGCGGATGCGCTCGTGGAGGGCCGCGGCCAGCGCCTCTGCCAGCTGGGCGCCCAGGCCGTGCGCCAGCAGGTAGCGGCTGTAGCGGTCGGACGCGTAGAGTTCCTTCTCCAGCGCGGCCATCCCGGCGCCGCAGGTGGCGATGAACAGCGGGAGCGCATCGCCTTCGGGGGCGAAATAATCGGCCAGCGAGATCCCCTCCCGCCTAGGGAGCTCAATGACGGTCTTCCGCCCCCCATGCTCGATCACGAGCCGGTCATCGCCGCGCCGGGAACAGCGAAAGTAGCCGTACAGGGCGGCGAAGCGGTCGATCTTCCTCTCCCTGAGCAAGGCGACGGTTTCGGCGAGGAAGCGCTCCGCCTTGGGGCCGGGCCGCATCTGCCAGCGGGCCTTGAACAGGACGCGGCGGTCGACGAGGGGCAGGAGCTCGTCCAGGGTCCAGCGCGCCAGCCTGGGGCCGCGGAACGGGGGCTTGACCGGCGCGGCCGCCTTCACGGCGGCCGGGGCCTTGGCCTTGGCCGGCCGGCCGCCGGCCGGGGCAGGCTTCGCCGCCTCCTTCCCGGACATGATCTTCATGGCGGCGAAGGCGTCGGCGGCATAGGCGACCTTTCCCTCATAGGCGGGCTTCAGCGCCGTGTCCACGAAGGCGGGGGTCAGGGCCGCGCCGCCGCAGATCACCGGCACGCGCACGCCCTCGCCCCGCAGGTGGCGCAGCACGTTCTCCATCTCCAGGGTCGAGCGCACCAGCAGGGCGCTCAGACCGACGTGCCCGGGCCGGTGCCGGCGGACCGCCGCGGCGATCTCCTCGCCGCCCTGGTTGACCCCCAGGTTGACCACGCGGAAGCCGTTGCTGCGCAGGATGATGTCGATCAGGTTCTTGCCGATGTCGTGCACGTCGCCCTTCACCGTGGCCAGGAGCATGGAGCCGCGCAGGCGCCGCCCCGCCTTCGGCAGCCGCGGCTCCAGCAGGTCCAGCGCCGCCTTGACCACCTCGGCCGCCTGCAGCACAAAGGGCAGCTGCATCATCCCCTTCTCGAACAGCCGGCCGACCTCGGCCATGGCCGGCAGCAGGACGTCGTTGACGATGGCCAGGGCGGGCATCCTTCCGGCGAGCAGGTCCAGGTCCTTCTCCAGGGCGGCGGCGTTGCCGTCGAGGACCGCCGCGCGCAGGCCCTGCGCCCAGGGGTTTGCCGTCATCCGTGGCCCATTGGTTGATGACCAGCCAACCGCCCGGGTTCAGGCGTTTCTGGCAGTCGGTCAGAAAACCCCAGGCCAGATGCCCTACACCGGGGCCGACATCGGTATAGAGGTCGACGAAAATCAGGTCGGCGGATTCGGCGCTGGCCAGCAGCTCCAGGGCATCGCCCACGCGGATATACAGGCGCGGGTCGTCGTCCAGCCCCAGGTACTCGATGGCCAGGCGTGGCACGTCGGGGCGCAGCTCGATGGCTTCGACATCTTCCAGGGGCAGGAACTTGAGG
>DAHVOV010000038.1 GCA_027318645.1 Candidatus Aminicenantota bacterium | reverse complement strand
AAGGGCAGCTGCATCATCCCCTTCTCGAACAGCCGGCCGACCTCGGCCATGGCCGGCAGCAGGACGTCGTTGACGATGCCCAGGGCGGGCATCCTTCCGGCCAGCAGCGCCAGGTCCCTCTCCAGGGTGGCGGCGTTGCCGTTGAGGACCGCCGCGCGCAGGCCCTGCGCCGGGTCCGCCGTTCCCGCCGTGACCGGCGCCGGCTCCGCCTTCCTGCCCTGGAAATGCTCCATCAAGGCGCGCAGGGGGTCGCGCCCGGGCCCGCGGCGATCGAAGATGAGGTCCTCGGCAAGCCGGATCTCGTCCGGGTCGATGCGGTTCAGCGGCAGCAGGCGCCCGGCGTGGAAGATGGCGGCGTCCAGGCCGCCGCGCACGGCGTGGTAGAGGAACACGGCGTTGACGACGCGGCGCGCCGCCGGCAGCAGGCCGTAGGAGACGTTGCTGACCCCCAGCAGCGTGTGCGCCCCGGGCAGGCGCTTCTTTAGCAGCGGCAGCGCGGCCAGGGTCTCCCTGCCGGCGGCGGCGAGCCCGGGGTCGCCCGAGGCCAGGGTGAAGGTCAGGGGGTCAAGGAAGATGTCCTGGGACCTCATGCCGCCGTCCAGCGCCAGGGCATGCAGGCGCTCCAGTACGTCGACCTTGCGGCCGCGCTCGCGGGCCATCCCCTGCTCGTCGATGGCCAGGCAGACCACGGCGGCGCCGAAATCACGGGCCAGGGCCAGGATCGAGAGAGCGCGCGCGCCGCCGTCCTCGAGGTTGACCGAATTGATCACCGCCCGGCCGGCGCAGGCCTTCAGCCCCGCCTCCAGCGCCGGGATGCTGGCGCTGTCGAGCATCAGCGGCAGGGGGCTGCGGGAATTCATCCGCGCGGCCGCCCGCCCCATGTCGCGCGCCTCGTCGCGGCCGGCGAAGGCCACGTTGAGGTCGAGCAGGTGCGCCCCCTCGCGCTCCTGCTCCTGGGCGACGGCGAGCATGGCCTCCAGGTCGTCGGCCAGCAGCGCCTCGCGGAAGGCCTTGCTGCCGGTGGCGTTGGTGCGCTCGCCGACGATCAGCGGGCCGGGCTTCACCCGCAGCTCCTGGGCGGCGAACAGGGAGGTGGCCATGGGGCGCGGCACGGGCTTTCGCCGCGGCCGCGGGCTCAAGCCGCCCACGGCGGCGGCCAGGGCGCGGATGTGGGCGGCGGTAGTGCCGCAGCAGCCGCCGACGACGGCCGCGCCCGCCTCGGCCACGAAGGCGCGCAGGCTGGCGGCGAACGGCGCCGGCTGCAGGTCGTAGACGTATTTCCCGGCACGGAACTTCGGCAGGCCGGCGTTGGGCATGACCGCCAGCGGGAAGGGCGAGGCGCCGGCGAGGGCGCGCACCGCCTCGGCCATCTCGCCGGGGCCGGTGCCGCAGTTGACCCCGAAGGCGAAGAGCGGGAACGGCACGAAGGTGCCCAGGGCGGTGGCGATGTCGGTCCCCAGGAGCATGCGGTTCTTCTCCAGCGTGACCATGAGCAGGACCGGCCTGGAGGCCCCCCGCTCGCGGAACACGCGGAACAGGGCGCGCAGGGCGGCCTTGGCCTGCAGCATGTCCTGGCAGGTCTCGACCTGGAACAGGTCGGCGCCGCCGTCGAAGAGTCCCATCGCCTGAGGGTAATACGACTCCTCCAGTTCGGCGAAGGCGGCCTGCTGCAGGCTGGGGAGGCGCGAGCCGGGGCCGATGGAGCCGGCCACGTAGCGCGGCCGGCTTCCGCCGCCGAAGTCGGCGGCCACCCCGCGCGCCAGGCCGGCGGCGGCGCGATTGATCTCGTAGGTCCGCTCCCGGAGCCCGTGCTTGGCCAGCTCCAGGCCCTGGGCGCCGAAGGTGTCGGTCTCGACGATGTCGCTCCCCGCCTCGAGGTAGCCGGCGTGGATGGCGGCGATCACGTCGGGGCGCGACAGCACGAGATAGTCGTGGCAGCCCTCGTGGCCGTGGTAGTCGTCCGGGGTCAGGGCGGCGGCCATGACGGCGGTGCCCATGGCGCCGTCGAGCACGAGGACCTTCTCGCGCAGGCGCTTCCCGATCTCGGGCTTGGAGCGGCCGGCCATGCGCCCTCCTCAGGCCGGCGCCGAGAAGACCGCGTCGAGCAGGGCGCGGGTGGCGTGCCCCTGGCCCATGGTGAAGACGTGGATGCCGGGCACGCCGTACTCCAGCAGGCGCTCGACCAGCCGCGCCATGTAGCGGATGCCGCCGGCGAAGGCCTGCTCCTTCGTGCGCGCCTCCTCGACGAGAGCCACCAGCTCGGCCGGGATGTTGACGTGGAAGGCGCTGGGGACGGTCTGGATCTGCCGGCGGCTGACCAGCGGCTTCAGCCCGGGGATGATCGGCGCCTGGATGCCGATGGCGCGGGCCTTTTCCACGAACTCCTTGTAGAGGCGGAAATCGAAGAACATCTGGGTGATGACGTACTCGGCGCCGGCGTCGACCTTGGCCTTCAGGAAGCGCAGGTCCTTGTCCAGGTTGGGGGACTCGAAGTGCTTCTCGGGATAGCCGGCCACACCGATGCAGAAGCTGGTTGGGAACGGGTCCTCCAGCTCGTCGATGTACTGGCCGCGGTTGAGCCGGGCGATCTGCTCCACCAGCTGGCCGGCGTACTCATGGCCGTCCTTCTCGGGGATGAAGCGCGCCTGGCCCGGGGGCGGGTCGCCGCGCAGCGCCAGGATGTTCTGGATGCCCAGGAAATGGAGGTCGATCAGGGTGTCCTCGGTCTCGAAGCGGCTGAAACTGCCGCAGATCAGGTGCGGCACCGGCTCGACGCGAAAGCGGTTCTTGATGGCGCTGCAGATGCCCACGGTGCCGGGCTTCTTGCGCCGCGGGCGCCGGGTGATGACGCCGTCCTTCTCCTCGTACACCATGTGCGGCTGGTGGTAGGTGACGTTGATGAACTGCGGCTCGAAGCGCATCAGGGGGTCGATGCCCGACAGGATGTCGTCCATGCTCTTGCCGCGGTCGGGTGGCGTGATCTCCAGGGAGAACAGCAGCTTGCGGCTTTCCTTCAACCAGTCGATGACCTTGGCCATTCCGGTTCCTCGAACGTGGATTTGCTGCATGATAGCACAAGTGCGCCTGTACACAAAACTTGGAGAAGATCGGACTCTCCGTGTTAGTGTTAGTGTTTGTGTTAGCAAGAATCTCGCCGATCTATTCGTGGTGACATCGGCAACGGATTTACGCTATCGTGATTCGTGATTCGTGATCCGGAACAACATAAGATCGATCTATTGCGGCTCCTTGTCACTCGTCACTCGTCACTTGTCACTTCGCCCAGAGCGCTTGATGCCGTCCGCCTTACGCCGAGTCCTGAATTTGCTTCAACGTGGTACGTGGCACGTGGTACGTGGAACCTCGATGCTCTGTTAGATTATCGCCTACCCTTGACCCCAGCCGTATGCCGTCCGCCCTGCGCCGAGTTCTAAGCCCGGGTGAACAGCACGACCGTCTCGAGTTGCGGCGTCCCGGCGAACATGTCCAGCGGCACGGCGCGGCGGACGAAGTAGCCGCGCCGCCGCCAGGAGGCGACGGCCGCGGGGATCTCGTCGGCGGCGCAGAAGAGATGGATGACCCGGCCGGGCCGGCGCCGGGCGATGGCGGCGATGACCGCCTCGTCGGCTCCGCGGCGCGGCGGGTCCAGCACCACGTCCTCCTCGCCGGGAGGGAGCGGCGGCGGCAGGAGCCGCTCCAGGCTGTTGCGGGCGATGGCGCCGGAGCGGAAATGGACCGGCGCCTGCCCCGGGAAGCGGCCGATCATGGCGATGCCGGCGCGCACCGAGCCGTCGGCGGCGTCGACGGCGAACACCTCGCGGTAGCGGGTACGCAGGCTGAGCGCGAAGAGCCCGTAGCCGCAATACAGGTCGAGCAGGCGGCCGATGCGCTCCCCCGTCGCCATGGAGCGGACCGTCTCGACGAGCCCGGGCAGGAGCGACTCGTTGACCTGGGAGAACGATGTGGGGGGCACGAAATATTGAAAATGACCGAAGCGAAGGCGGAAATGGTCGGGTCCAAACAGTTTCTTGATGGAAAAGGAGCCGCGCGGGCGATCGCTCTCCAGGTAATACGGGGAGCGCGAAGGGTCGATGAACAGGAAGGAGGAGACGACCCGTCCGTCGCGGCCGCGCAGGGCCTCGGCCGCCCTGGCGACCAGGTGATGAAGGCCGCGGTCCAGGCGGGCCAGGTTGAAAATGACCATGAACTCGTCGTACGTGCCGCGGACGATGACGAAGTTCAATGCTTCGGCCAGCGCAGCGTATTCCTGCCGGGACAGCAATTCCTCCATGGCGGCGAAGATCCCGGCATGCCCCTCGGGCTCGAGCAGCAATGAGCCGTCTTCCGCTCCAAGAATCCCATGAGACGGGAATTTTTCGGATTTTCTCCCCTTTGCGCGGGCCAGGATGCGCCTTTTGCTCGTAGTGCGGTAATGGCGGGGCAGCGGAGAAGCGATCAGCGGCTCCGGCTCGCCGGGAAGGCGGTGCCCCTGCCAGAAGCGCCCGAGGGCCCCCTCCTTCAGGGCGACCTCCATCGGGTAGTCGAGACGGGCCAGGATGGCCGGCCCGCCCCTGGACAGCATCATCCTTTTCCTGGACGCCTCCAGGCGGATGAAGGACTCCAGCGTGCCGGATGCGGGGACTTCGTTGCCCATCGTTCCGGCTGTCGCGCGCTTTTTCCCTGCCGGATCGCCCATCGGCGCGTTCAAGAGCGGAGGGTGGCCTTCAGGCGCAGGGGATTCAGCAGCAGCCCCAGCGCCGAGGCGATGTCGCGGCAGACGACGTCGGCGGCCATGAGGCTTTCCGCCGACGCTCCCTCCTCCTGGACCACGAGGATCCCCAGCGCCGCCCGGCGTAGCATGTCGCGGTCGTTGCGGCCGTTGCCGACGCACGCCGTACGCCCGGCTCCCATGGCCTTCACGTAGCGTGCTTTCTGCCGGGTCTGCCCGGGGCCGGAAAGGACCTTCAGGACGCAGGGGATCCCCGCGACCTGCCCCTCCACTCCGCCGAACGTCCCGGCCGTCACGATGTGGACGTTCACTTCCTTTGCCAGCCTGCGGAGAAGATCGGCCACCCCCGGCAGGATCCGTCCGTCCAGGGACAATGTCCCGTTGAAATCGAGCACCAAGTGGTCGATGGCCAGGTTTTCTTTTCTTCCCGGGATTTCGATTTCGATCATTAGTGCCTCAAATTAATAAGGTAAAAGGAAAAAGGCAAAAGGTAAAAGTGAAAAGCCCTGTATGGCCGGAAAATTCTTGGCTTCATGAAATCGTCCATTGCGGTTACTATCACTACCACTTAGGGCTCTGCCTCTTGCTGACACTGTCACTGACACTGACACTTTTCTTTTTCTTTACTACCACTACCACTATCACTATCACTGTGCTTTGGCTGTTTCTTCCTAATATCAGGCATCTTCTCCAGGAAAAGGTAGATCTCGCGGCAGATCCAGGCATCGGTGGCGGCATAGGCCACCTGGGCCGGGGCCAGGTTCGGCCTTTCCCAGTTGGAACACTGCGCTCCCTTGGAGATCCGGAACCCGAGAAGCTGGGCGGCGAGTGTGCGCACGCCGCTGGCCTTGATCCCCTTCCTCGCCGCCATGTTCCCCAGGTCTACGAACCCGGCCGGCTCGAAGGCAGCGATCTCGTGCAGCTTGGCGATATCGCCGGCGACGGCCACGCCGGCCTTGAGCGTCACCGGACTGGAGAACAGGGCGGCGAGCGGGGCCGGGTCCTGGATCTTCTTCAGCTGCACCAGGTAGACGGCAGCGCCGGCGGCCAACTGGACAAGGGCCGGGGGAAAATGGTCGCCGCTCCGGAAGGTCGGCCTGATCTCGATGTCGAAGCCCAGCAGCCGCTCCCCTAGAAGCAGGCGGACGACCTCGCTCAGTCGTTCGTCGTTGTCCACGATCTCGACCGGCCCCTCGTACTTCTTCAGCGGCAGCAGGTTGATGTCGGCCTTGGTCAGGGCGGGCTGCATCGGCAGCGGATGTGCTTGGAGAGGAGAATCCATGGAACCGCATTCTATCACAGAAGAAGTGATTAGTAATTAGTGATTGGTGATTGGTACGGCATTTCCCGCCATTGCCTTTCTAATCACCAATCACTGATCACCAATCACGATTACCTGGAAGAATGGCAGGGCTACGGTACGTGTCGCCATGCCGAGGCCCTGGCGAGGCATCTGGCAACACCACCCCGCTGCTATCATACATCGCTTTCCCGAGTTTTTGCGAGGGAAGAGCGATCCAGGTCTGAGCAGCGGGGGGATGGGACGCCACACTGCTGCGTGGCGCCCTTCGGGCGGCTTCGCCGTCCCCAATTCGCAGGTCGCGAATTGGTGGATGCGCAACTGCTGTTGCGCACCCCAGGAGGGGCAATTCGCTTCGCTCATTGTCCCCGATTCGCGGATCGCGAATCGGTCGAACCCGATACTACGGTACGCATCGCCAAGCCGAGGCCTTAGCGAGGCTTCTGGCGATGCCACTCCGCCGAAGGCGGAGGGTTCGGACAAAGAGGAAGAATGGCAGGGCTACGGGGATTGGGTGGCCGGCTGCTGCCGGCCATACTTCGTACAGCTCGCTTCGCTCGCTGCCCCCGCATCGCGGATCGCGATGCGGTCGAACCCCGGTGAAACTGCTAAACCGGGGTTCGGACAAAGAGGAAGAATGGCAGGGCTACGGGGATTCGAACCCCGGTTTAGTGACTGAGAATCACCCGTCCTAACCCCTAGACGATAGCCCCGGCCGTGTTGGACGTTAATGGCTGGGAAGCAGGGACTCGAACCCCGATAATATGATCCAGAGTCATATGTCCTGCCATTGGACGACTTCCCAGCACAGGCGCAATTATACCCGAGATGATTTTCGATGTCAACAGGTTGCGTGTCTCGGCGGGAACGGCCCGGGCTATGCCGGGGCGCTGCCGTAATATCTGCGGATGAACGTTTCCTGCACCGCGAAGGACCAGTGCACGTCGCGCAGGAAAAGCGCCGCCGACTGCGGGTCGTTGGCGGCGAGGAAGTCGACGATCTCCTGGTGCTCGCGGATCGAGGACTGTTCCCACTCCTTGATCCACTTGCGCTTCTGCGGGAAGTCGTAGAGGCGCTTCTTCAGGTGGTCGAGGATGCGCGCCAGGTTGCGGTTGCCGCAGGGAGCGATGAAGGCATCATGGAAATTCAGGTTCTTCTCGTAGAACAGGTCGAAGTCGCCGGCGTCGATCGCCTTCTGCATCTGGCGGTTCAGGGCGTCCATCTTCTTCACGCCGGCGGCGCCCAGCTTGGGGAACGCCGTCGTCAGCGCCGCGCTCTCCAGGGCGCCGATCACCTGGTAGAACTCGCGGATCTCCTCCAGCGGCAGCGAGTTGACGAATATCCCGCGCCGCGGGCTGATGGTGACGAAACCCTCCATCTCGAGCTGGATCAATGCGTCGCGCAGCGGCGTCTTGCTGACGCCGAGCATCCTGGCCGTCGCCTCCATGTTGATGGTCTCGCCCGGCTGCAGGCGATGCTTCTGGAACTGCTGGCGCAGGTAGTCGTAGACCTGTTCCTTGAGGGACCTGATCACCAGCTTGCCTTTTGCCGCGGGCACGCCGGAAGTATAGCGCAAAGAAAATGCCGTTCGCAAGTCAGGAAAAACCCTCGTGAATCGTGATTCGTGATTCGCGATTCGAAAAGCCGATAGACGAACCCAGGCAAGCGATGAAGAGAATGTCCCGAACTGCTTCGCGATCGAGAAAACGAGATAATTCTAAGGGAGAGGCTCCTTCTTGCATTCTTTTTTCCTACCGTATGCCGTCTGCCGTCAGCCGTACGCCAAGTTCTTTGAGCCCTAGGCCTTTTCCCACTCTGCTTTCCCTCGCTCTCCCCTCATTCTTCCCTCTGCCTTCCCTGGTTTTCCTGTTGACATTTCCCGAGATCTCTGATATATCAGATATCAGAATGGGGACTTCCAGGGGCCTGATCTTCGACGTCAAGAGGTTCGCCGTGCACGACGGCCCGGGCATCCGCACCACCGTCTTTTTCAAGGGCTGCCCGCTGCGCTGCGCCTGGTGCCACAATCCCGAGGGGATCTCCGCTGCGCCCGAGATCATGGTCTTTTCCGGCCGCTGCATCAAGGGCTGCCGCTCGTGCCTGCCCAGGTGCCCGCACAAGGCCCTGTCCAAGCGCCGCGGTTCCATCGTCCTCGACCGCGGCCGCTGCGACGGCTGCGGCGCCTGCGTCAAGGCCTGCCCGGCCGAGGCGCTTCAGCGTGCCGGCCGGGAGGTCTCCGTCGGCGAGCTCATCGACGAGATCTCCCGGGACGTCCCCTTTTTCGAGAAGTCGGGCGGCGGCGCGACCTTTTCCGGCGGCGAGCCGCTGCAGCAGGCCGGGTTCCTCCGCGAACTCCTTTCCGACTGCCGCCGGAAAGGGATCAGGACGGCTGTCGACACGGCCGGTCTGGCCCCCTGGGAGACGTTCTCCGGCCTGCTCCCCCTCGTCGACCTTTTTCTTTTCGATCTCAAGCTCATCGACGACGAACGCCACCAGCGCTTCACCGGCGTCTCCAACCTGGCCATCCTGGAGAACCTGCAGCGCCTTTCGCGCTCGGGCGCTGACTTGGCCGTACGCATCCCCCTGGTGCCCGGCGTCAACGACGGGGCGCGGGACCTCGATGCCCTGGCCGAGCGCTGCGCCGCGCTGGGGAGGCGCCACCCCGTGCATATCCTCCCCTATCACCGCGGCTACGCCGGAAAGCTCAAGCGCCTGGGGCTGGAGGACTTTCTCCCCGCCACGGTGCCGCCTTCGGCGCGGCAGAAGGAGCGGGCCCGCAAGGCGTTCGCCGGGCACGGCCTGGACGTCATCTTCGGAGGCTGACATGACCGAACGGATCGCGAGACTGCGCGCCCGCACGCTGCGGGCCGTCCCCACCCTGTCCAGCGAGCGCGGCCGGCTGCTGACCCGCTATTACCGCAGCGGCGCCGGCGACGGCCTGTCGGCCGCCCGCCAGCGCTCGGGCGCCTTCGCCTGGTTCCTGGCGCGCAAGAAGGTCGCCATACTGCCCGACGAGCTGATCGTCGGCGAGCGCGGCCCGGCGGCCAAGGCCACGCCCACCTACCCCGAGATCACCTGCCACTCGCTGCATGACCTCGACGTCCTCGACCGCCGCGAGCGCACCCGCTTCCGCGTCAGCGCCGCTGCCCGCGACGACTTCGCCCGCGAGATCATCCCCTTCTGGAAGGGCAGGACCATGCGCGAGAAGCTGTTCGCCCTGATGGAGCCCGAGTGGCTCGCCGCCTACGAGGCCGGGGTGTTCACCGAGTTCATGGAGCAGCGCGCCCCGGGGCACACCGCCTGCGGCGAGAAGATCTATGCCAAGGGGCTCCTCGACCTGCAGGCCGAGGCGCGCACGGCGCGGGCCGCCCTGGACCTCCTGAACGACCCGCAGGCGCTGGCCAGGCGCGAGGAGCTGCTGGCCATGGGGGAGGCCGCGGGCGCGGTCGTCGCCCTGGCCCGCCGCTACGCCGCCGAGGCGCGGCGCCTGGCCGGCCGCGAGAAGAACGCGCGCCGCCGCCGGGAGCTCAAGCGCATCGCCGCCGTGTGCGAGCGCGTGCCGGCCCATGCCCCGCGCAATTTCCACGAGGCGCTGCAGCACTACTGGTTCATCCACCTGGGGGTGATCAGCGAGGCCAACCCCTGGGACGCCTTCAACCCCGGCCGCCTCGACCAGCACCTGCTCCCCTTCTACCGCCGCGGCCTGGCCGACGGCACGCTGAGCCGAGAGGCGGCGCGCGAGCTGCTGCAGGCCTTCTGGGTGAAGTTCAACAATCACCCCTCGCCGCCCAAGGTGGGGGTCACGGCCGAGGAGAGCGGCACCTACACCGATTTCGCCCTGATCAACACCGGCGGCGTCGACGAGGCGGGGGCGGACGGCGTGAACGAGGTCTCCTTCCTGATCCTGGAGGTGATCGAGGAGATGCGGCTGCTGCAGCCCAGCTCCATGGTCCAGGTCAGCGAGCGCAATCCCGATGCCTTCCTGCACCGGGCCCTGCGCATCGTGCGCACCGGCTTCGGCCAGCCTTCGCTGTTCAATTCCGAGGCGCTGGTGGCCGAGATGGTGCGCCAGGGCAAGTCTTTGGCCGACGCCCGGCGCGGCGGCGCCTCGGGCTGCGTGGAGACGGGCGCCTTCGGCCGCGAGGCCTACATCCTGACCGGCTACTTCAACCTGCCCAAGGTGCTGGAGATCACCTTGAACAACGGCCGTGACCCGCTCAGCGGCCGGCGCATCGGCCTGGAGTCCGGCGATCCGGCCTCTTTCCGGGACTTTTCCGAGCTGCAGGCCGCGTTCGAGAGGCAGCTGCGCCATTTTCTCGACATCAAGGTGCGCGGCAGCAACGTGATCGACCGCCTGTATGCCCGCGACCTGCCTGTCCCCTTCCTCTCGCTGCTCATCGACGACTGCATCGAGCGCGGGCGCGACTACCACGACGGCGGCGCCCGCTACAACACCTCCTACGTCCAGGGGGTCGGGCTGGGCACGGTCAGCGACGCCCTGAGCGAGGTCCAGCACCACGTCTTCGTGGAGCGGGACCTGTCCATGGCCGCGCTGCTGCGGGCGCTGCACCGCGACTTCCGCGCCGACGAGAAGACCCGCCAGCTGCTCCTGAACCGCACGCCGCGCTGGGGCAACGACGAAGAGCGCGCCGACGCCGTCGCCCGCGCCGTGTTCGAGGCTTATTTCCGCTGCGTCGACGGCCGCCCCGTCACGAAGTGGACCGAGATGACGGCCCTGGTCACGGAAGGGAAGGGGAGGGCGGTGAGGTTGGTCGTCCAACGAGGACATGGTAACCTGATTGTTTCTGTCATCCCGGAGACTGTGGCGGGGAAG
>DAHVOV010000012.1 GCA_027318645.1 Candidatus Aminicenantota bacterium | reverse complement strand
GAAATGGGGATCCGATAGCGGCATTCCCGATATTGCGCTTGGCGTACGGCATACGGCGTACGGCGAACGGCAACAGCAAAAGATGGCGACGCGCCGCTCTCAGTGACAAGTAACAAGTGACGAGTAACGAGGAAACGCAATCGCCATACTGATTGCCTTTCTCCTTTCTTCCTTGTTACTTGTCACTCGTCACTTGTCACTCGTCACTATAGATCGTCCCCGCTTTTTCGCCGTCAGTCGATTACTTCTTGATCGCGGTGAGCGCTTCCCTGGCGGCGGCGAGCAGGGGTTCGGCCGAGATCTCCTTGCCCACGGCGTTCTGCATCCACAGCTGCGGGACCAGGCGGCCGGCGCGGCACATGCGCTCCATATCCCGGCCCAGGTTGCGGCCGCGCAGATGGCCCTCCAGCTGGAAGGCGATCAGGTGCCCCAGCGGGTAGTCGGGAAGGTAGAGGGCGGCGTCGATCATGTGCGAGTAGGCGGCGAGGAGCGCCTGGTCGCGGACCCCGAAGACGGGGGCGTAATACTTGTTCCAGACCTCGCGGGCGCTGGCGATGACCGCCCGGCGCAGGGAGTCGGCGCTGGCATCGGGATTCTTGTAGAGCCATTCCCAGACCTTCATGTCCACCATGGCCACGCCGGAGATCTCGTAGGTCATCCACAGGGTGTCCAGCGCCTGCAGCTGGCGGGCGCGGCCGCCGGCGGCGGGGTAGCCGAGCACCTCCAGGTCGCGGTTCTGGAAGACGAAGGCGAAGCCTTCCGTGATGGCGGTGTCGGGCACGCCGGCCATCAGCCAGGAGTCGGACTTCTGCAGCGACAGCACCTGCTCGACGCAGTGCCCCAGCTCGTGCATGGCGACGTTGAAGCCCTGGTAGTTCATGCCGCCGGCTTCCGCCCGCGTGCGCAGGTGCGACTTCTCGGAGCGCATCTGCGCCCCCCAGGCGTGGCCGGCGCCGCGGGCCGGGTCGACGGCGATGCGGCCGGCGATGAAGGCGGCGCTGGCGGGCGCGAAGCCCAGCTGCTGCAGGATGCCCCCCAGCCCCTTCTCGAAGCGGGCCAGGCTGGGGAATTTCAGGCGCACGCGGCGGTCCAGCTCGGCCTCGGTGATCCGCGCCCTGGGCTTGAAGCCGTTGTACCAGATGTCGAACGGCCGCAGCTCGCGCCCCAGGCGCGAGGCGATCAGGGCGGCGGTGTCGCGCACCTCGGCCGACGTCAGCACCTGCTCCAGCAGCTTGGAGACGTCCTCCTCCAGCAGCTCGCGCTCCAGCTCGAACTTGCGCCGCGGGTGGCTGGGCAGCGAGGGAAAGTACTCGTCCATTTCGCGCATGGCCTTGAAGACGTCGAGCAGGCGCATGTAGCGCGAGTTGGGCTCGGGGGTCCAGGCCACTTCGCGGCCGTCCTTGAACACCTTGTTCTTGTAGGGGTTCCAGGCGAACTCGCCGCGGTCGATCACCGACTTGGGGATGTCCTGCTGGATGATGCGCTTGAGCACCTCGTGCAGCATGTCCTGGCGGGCCAGGCCGTCCTTCTCGGCATAGAGCGCCTTGATGTGGTCGCGCAATCCCCAGTGGCTGATCAGCTTCAGCGCGGCGGGGAAGAGCGCCCGGCCCT
>DAHVOV010000008.1 GCA_027318645.1 Candidatus Aminicenantota bacterium | reverse complement strand
GGGGCCGTCCCGCTCCTCGCCTTCCCGGGATGCCCGCCCTCAGGATCAGTAACGAACCGCGCCAAGCGAAAGTTGCAGGAAAAAAGCGTGCCGCCATTCCAGAGTGATAGTGATAGTGGCAGGGATAGGAACCGCAACTATTTGAACTCGAATTCCGTATGAATTCGATTGTCCTTCAGGTCCACGATCAGCTAAAAATGATTTTTAGCTTGTAAATATTGGATTTTCCAGGGATCCAGATCCACCGCCGATCCCGCATGGATGCGGACGTCATCACATTCAATCGATTGAACGACCGGCGGCAACGAACGACACGCGCCGAGTCAGTGTGCTCGATTGATTATGGCTGTTACTACCACTATCACTATCACTACCACTTTATGGCCGTTTTCTTCAAAACAATCTTTTCTGCGGCGGCGGCAGGTTGCGGCCGAAGTAGCGGAAGGCCTTCTCGGTGGCCAGCCGGCCGCGCGGGGTGATCTGCAGGAACCCCTCCTGGATCAGGTAGGGCTCGTAGATGTCCTCGATGGTGCCGCGCTCCTCCTGCACCGAGGTGCCCAGGGTGGTGATGCCCACCGGGCCGCCGGCGAACTTGTCGATGACCGCCAGCAGGATCTTGCGGTCGACCTCGTCGAAGCCGGCCGCGTCGACCTCCAGCGCCGCGAAGGCGCCCTCGGCCACGGCCATGTCGACGTGCTCCCGGTCCTGGGCCTGGGCGAAGTCGCGCAGCCGCCGCAGCAGGCGGTTGGCGATGCGCGGCGTGCCGCGCGAGCGGGCGGCGATCGCCCGGGCCGCGTCGGGCTCGACGCGCAGCCCCAGGATGCCGGCGCTGCGCTGGATGATGGCCAGCAGCTCCTCGGCCGGGTAGAAGTCGAGGTGGCAGAGGATGCCGAAGCGGTTGCGCAGCGGGTTGGAGAGCAGGCCGGCCCGCGTGGTGGCGCCGACCAGGGTGAAGGGGTGGAGGTGCAGCGACACGGTCTTGGCGCCCGGGCCCTGGCCGATGACCACGTCGATCTGGAAGTCCTCCATGGCCTTGTACAGGATCTCCTCCAGGGCGGTGCGCAGGCGGTGGATCTCGTCGATGAACAGGACCTCGCGCTCCTCCATGTCGGTCAGGATGGCGATCAGGTCGCCCTTCTTCTCCAGCACCGGCCCCGAGGTGCACTTGATGCCCACCCCCATCTCGGCAGCCACGATGTTGGCCAGGGTGGTCTTGCCCAGCCCGGGCGGGCCGTCGAGCAGGACGTGGTCGAGGGCCTCGTTGCGCTGGCGCGCCCCCTTGATGTAGGTGCGCAGGTTGGCCACCTTGCGCCGCTGGCCGGTGAACTCGCGCAGCCGGCCCGGGCGCAGGCTCTGCTCCGGCGCCGCGTCGTCGCTGCGGCCGACCGGGGTGGTGACGCTCTCCGCCTTCACGACTTGGCCTGCTTCAGCGCCAGCTTGAAGAGCCCCTCGAAGTCGCCGCGGCCGGGGTTCTCCCGCAGCAGCCGCTGCACCGTCTCGCGCGCCGCCTTGGGCGCGTAGCCGAGGTTGACCAGGCCGGAGACCAGGTCGGCGCCGATGCGCGGCAGCTCCTGGGCCGAGGGTGGGCCCGCTTCCAGCTTGCCGGTGAGCTCCAGCACCAGGCGCTGCGCCGTCTTGCGGCCGATGCCGGGGATGGCGCTGATGCGCGCCACGTCGGCGGCGGCGATGACCGCCTGCCATTCGGCCGGGGGGATGGCCGAGACGCAGGCCAGCGCCGTCTTGCCGCCGACGCCGCTGACGGTCAGCAGCTTCTCGAACAGGGCCTTTTCCTCCGGGTCGAGGAAGCCGTAGAGCACCAGGTCCTCGTCCTTGACCTTGAGCACGGCGTGCAGCCGCACCGGCTGCCCCGGCTGCAGGGCGGGGAAGCTGGAGACGGGCACCAGCAGCTGCAGCACCACGCCGCTGCCGGTGTCGACGGCGACGCGGCCGGGGCTGAGCTGGCAGACCGTGCCGGCGACGGCGGCGATCATCGGCGGCTCGCCCCGTGGCAGTAGGCCACGGCCAGGGCATCGCTCTCGTCGAGGCCGATCGGGCGCGGCGGCGCGCCCAGCAGCATGCGCACCATCCGCGCCACCTGCTCCTTCTCGGCGTTGCCATAGCCGGTCAGGGCCTGCTTGACCTGGCGCGGCGCGTAGAGGGCCAGCGGCAGGCCGCGGCGCAGCAGGGCGGCCATGGCCACGCCGCGCACGGTGGCCAGCAGGGCCATGGAGCGGACGTTCTTGCCCAGGAAGCCCTCCTCCATCGCCGCCTGCTCGACGGGGTAGGCGGCCAGCACCCGCTCCAGCTGCTCCAGCAGCCGGCGCATGCGCTCGACGAAGTCGCGCTCCGGCAGGCGGATGGTCTCGGAATGGACGTAGGAAAAACGCCGCCGCTCCTGGGCCACGATGCCGATGCCGAAGCGCAGGGAACCGGGATCGAGCCCCAGGATCAGCATCATTCCTTGCTGAACTTCTCGATCTCCTCGTCCGAGATGTCGAAGTTGGCCCAGACGTTCTGGATGTCGTCGAGCTCCTCGAGCTTGTCGACCAGCTTGAGCATCTGCTCGGCCTGCTTGCCCTCCAGCTTGATGAAGGTGGAGGGGACCTTGGCGAGCTCGGCCGACTCGACGGGCAGCTTCTTGGCCTTCAGCGCCTCGTGCACCTTGTCGAAGTCCTCGGTGGCGGTGGTGATCTCGTAGGAGGCGCCCTCCTTCTTCATGTCCTCGGCGCCGTTCTCGACGATGATCTCCATCAGCTCGTCCTCGCCGATGGCCGACTGCGGCACGAGGATGATGCCCTTGCGGGTGAACATCCAGGAGACGCAGCCCTGCTGGCCCAGGTTGCCGTTGTACTTGTCGAAGACGTGGCGCACCTCGGAGACGGTGCGGTTCTTGTTGTCGGTCATGGCCTCGGCCAGGATGGCGACGCCGCCGGGGCCGTAGCCCTCGTAGGAGAGCTCCTCGTAGTTGACCCCCTCCAGCTCGCCGGTGCCGCGCTGGATGGCCTTCTTGATGTTGTCGCTGGGCATGTTGACCGCCCGCGCGCCGTCGATGGCGTGGCGCAGCCGGGCGTTGGCGTTGGGATCGCCGCCGCCGGAGCGGGCGGCGATGGTGAGCTCGCGGATGAAGCGCGTGAACATCTTGCCGCGCTTGGCGTCGAGGGCCGCTTTTTTATGCTTGATCGAGCTCCATTTCGAGTGTCCTGACATGGTTATCTCCTTATATGGACCGATTTGCCCTCGCGGGCGAGGTACGTGCGGGGGAACTCCCGGCGCGCCAGTTGGACCATTTCCTCCAGCATGGCGTCGGAATAGCGCGGATCGTAGTGGAACAGGTAGAGCCGGCCCACGCCGCAGGCGGCGGCGTTGCGGGCGGCCATGGTCATGGTGCTGTGACCGAAGCCCCGCCGTGCGCCCTTGGGCCAGCGGCCGCTCTTGCCGGAGGCGGCGCGGGGGGCGCCGACATAATCGTTCTCGAAGTACTGCGAGTCATGGACCAGCAGGTCGGCGCCGGCGACGAAGGCGCGGGTCCTGGCGTCGAAGACATGCGGGCTCTCGACGTCGGTGGCGTAGACCAGGCTTCGGCCCTGGCAGGCGACGCGGTAGAGGAGCACGCCCAGGCAGGGGTGCGAATCGTGCCGGGCATAGGCCACCTCGACGCCGTCGTCCAGGGCGACGCGGCCGGCGGCGGCGCGCAGCGGCGCGAAGCGCAGCCGGGCGCGGATGCCCTGCAGGGTGATGGGCGAATAGGGGGGGACGAAGAGCGCCTCCAGCGCCCGGCGCGAGCGGCGGCCGCCGTCCTCGGGATAGTGCAGGACGACCTCCTGGCGCGGGTCGAACAGCGGCGCGAAGAAGGGCAGGCCCATGATATGGTCGCTGTGCAGGTGGCTGAGGAACACATGGATGGGACGGGCGCCCCGCGCCGCCAGCTGGCGGCCGGCGCGGATGATGCCGGTGCCGGCGTCGAGGACGAGCGGCACGCCGGCGGCCTCCAGCAGCAGCGAGGAGGTGTTGCCGCCGAAGCGCCGGGTGTCCTGGCCGGGCACCGGGAAGCTGCCGCGCACGCCGCAGAAGGTGAGCTCGAATCCGCCGCTCATGCGTCGATGTCCTTCAGCACCTTGTACACGCAGAAATCGCCGCACATGGAGCAGGCGTCGGTCTGGGTGGCGCGCCGCCCGCGCACCTGGCGGAAGCGCTGCGGGTCGAGGCACAGCCGCTCCTGGGCGTCCCAGTCGAGGCGCCGCCGCGCCGCGGACATGCGCCGGTCCCAGTCCAGGGCGCCGGGCAGGCCCTTGGCGATGTCGGCGACGTGGGCGGCGATGCGCGAGGCCATGATGCCGTCGCGCACGTCCTGCACGTCGGGCAGGCCGAGGTGCTCGGCGGGGGTGACGTAGCACAGGAAGTCGGCGCCGGCGGCGCCGGCCACGGCGCTGCCGATGGCGGCGGTGACGTGGTCGTAGCCGGGGGCGACGTCGGTGACCACCGGTCCCAGGACGTAGAAGGGGGCGCCGCCGCACACCTCCTTCTCCAGGCGCATGTTCATCTCCACCTGCGGCAGCGGCAGGTGCCCCGGGCCCTCGACCATGACCTGCACGCCGGCGAGGCGGGCGCGCTGGACCAGGGTGCCCAGGGTGAGCAGCTCCTCCAGCTGCGCCCAGTCGCTGCCGTCAGCCAGGGCGCCCGGCCGCAGCCCGTCCCCCAGGGACAGGGTGACGTCGAACTCGCGGGCGATGGCCAGCAGGTCGTCGAAGCGCTCGAGGAAGGGGTTCTCGCGGTCGTTGTGCAGCATCCAGGCGGTGAGCATGGAGCCGCCGCGGGAGACGATGCCGGCCAGGCGCGGCCGCCGGCGCAGCTGCTCGATGGCCTTGCGCGTCAGGCCGGCGTGGACGGTCATGAAGTCGACCCCGTCCTCGGCCTGGCGGCGCACGTACTCCAGCATGCGCTCTGGCGCCAGCGCGACGAACGGCGTTCCCTGGCGCGGGGCGTCGACCATCATCTCGTAGACCGGCACGTTGCCGAAGGGGATGGGCGATTGCGCCAGCAGGGCGCGGCGGATGGCGGTGACGTCGCCGCCGGTGCTCAGGTCCATGACCGCGTCGCAGCCGCAGTCCAGGACGGCCTGCAGCTTGCGGCGCTCGTCCTCGATGCCGTGGAAGTCGCCCGAGGTGCCGATGTTGGCGTTGACCTTGGTGCGCAGCCCCCTGCCGATGCCCACCGGCTTCAGGTGGCGGTGGTTGCGGTTGGCGGGGATGACGACCGTGCCGGCGGCCACGGCCGCGGCCAGGTCGGCCTCGGCGATGGGCTCGGCGGCGGCCACCGCCTTCATTTCCGCGGTGGCCCTCCCCGCCCGGGCGTGTTCGAGCTGCGTCATCGTTCCTCGCGTTCCTTGCGGCCCATATTATCTCATTTTCAACGGCAAATCAAGAGAAGCCGCCCCGGGAAGGCGGGCGCTTTATGCTATAATCGGGCAAGAAACCGCGATGGAAAAACCCATCTTGAAGCTCGAGGCCTCGGCCGGCTCGGGCAAGACCTTCCGGCTGGCGCTGGAGTATCTCGCCCGGCTGCTGGGCGCCTTCGCCGGCCGGGCGCAGCCTCCCGCCGCGGGCGCGGAAGAGCGCCGGCGCCTGGGCTCCATCCTGGCCATCACCTTCACCGTCAAGGCCGCCCAGGAGATGAAGGCCCGCATCGTGGCCAAGCTGAAGCGCTTCGCGCTGAGCGCCCGCGGCGGCGCGCTGGACGAGGAGGACCGGGAATTTCTCCGGCGCCTGGCCGGCCAGACCGGCCTTGCCGCGGAGCGGATCGTCGCCCTGGCCGCCGAGCTGATCGAAATGATCCTGGCCGACTACGACGACTTCAACGTCATGACCATCGACTCGCTGATGAGCGCCATGGTGCAGGTCGTCGCCCCCGACCTCGGGCTTCCCGCCGACTACGAGATCGCCGTCGACGCCCGCGACGAGCTGGACTCCCGCGGCCGCCAGCTGCTCGCCGCCCTGGCCGACGACGACTGGCCGCGGCTGGAGGCGTTCCTGGAGGACTTTTCCCGCTTGAGCTCCTACCGCGGCTGGCAGGCCGATGCCTCGATCGCGGCCAAGGTCGCCGACCTGTTCCGCCGGACGCTGCGCCAGGGCGACGCCGGGACGGACGAGCCGCCCGCGCGGCTGCGCCAGCGGGCGGAGGCCCGCTGGCGGGCCTTTCGCGAGGCGCTGCGCCCGCTCGCGCAGGTCATGCGCGAGGAGGCGGGGGAGCGGGGACGGGGCCGGTTCCTGAGCGGCACCTATGCCACGGAAAGGCTCATGGGCGCCCTGGACAAGGCGCTGGGAAACGGGGACGGCTTCCCCGGCCTGGAGGCGCTCGTGGCCGCCTCCTTTTTCCGCAAGCCGGACCCCGGCATCCTGCTGCTGAAGAAGGCCCCGGAGGAATACCGGCGGCGCTTCGCCTCGGCCTACGCGCCGGCGCGGGAGGCACTGGGCGAAATGGCGCTGGACTACAGCGCCTTCAAGACCCTCCCCTACCGGGAATTCCTGAACGACTTCGCCGCCGCCTGGAGCGCGGGCCGGGAGACGGTGTTCGTGGAGGAGTTCAGCCGCGTCCTCTCGCGGCTGTTCGACTCCTGGGAGCAGGAGGCCTTCCCCTACCTCTACCTGAAGCTGTCCGACCGCTTCCGCAACTTCCTCTTCGACGAGTTCCAGGACACCTCCACCCTGCAGTTCAAGGCCCTGGCGCCGCTGATCGACGAGGTGCTGTCGCGGGACAAGCGGGCGTCGCTCTTCGTGGTCGGCGACCGCAAGCAGGCCATCTACCGCTGGCGCGGCGGCAACAGCGAGCTGATGGAGGAGGAACGCCTGCGCCGGGAGATCCCGGCCATCGACCACCTGAGCCCGGCCGCCTTCTCCGAGACCCTGGACGGCAACTGGCGCAGCCGGCGCGAGATCGTCCGCTTCAACAACGATTTCTGGGAGCCGCAGGCCATCGCGGCCATCGCCGCGGAAGCCGACCTGCAGCAGGCCATACGGGAAAACTTCGCCGCCTCCGCCCAGACGCTCCCGGCCGGGGAGAACCGGCAGGGGGGCTACGTGGAGATCTCCCTGCAGGAGGAGCCGCAGGCGGCAGCGGACGCGGAAGGCGGCGAGGATGACCCCGGGACAGAGGAAGACCGCGGCGGCGCCTTGAGCCCGTCCCACCTGGACGCCATCGAGGGCATCATCCGCCGGCTCACGGGCGAGCACGGCTATGCCCCCGCGGACATCGCGGTCCTGCTGCGCAAGAACGACCAGGTGCGCGCCGTCATCCGCCACCTGGGCCGCCGGGGGATCGGCAGCCTCTCCGACCAGTCGCTGCTGCTGAGCGCCAATCCCCGGGTCAACGAGATCATCGCCTTCCTGCGCTTCCTCGACTATCCTCCCGACGACCTGAACTTCTTCGCCTTCGTCGACGGCGCCATCTTCCGCCGGGCGGCCGCGGAGCGCTTTCCCGGCGAGGCGGCCGGCCTAGGCGCGGAGGCCTTCCTGGGCGGCCAGGGCCCGTTCTACAAACTGTTCCAGGAGCGGTTCCCCGCGTGCTGGCAGGGGCTGATCGAGCCGTTCTTCCAGTCCGTCGGCTTCCTGCCGCCCTACGACTTCTTCTCCGACATCACGCAGGCGTTCCGCGTCTACGAGAACTTCCCGGAGGACACCCCCTTCCTGATGGCCCTGGGCGACGCCCTGCACCGCGCCGAGCGCGACGGCGGCGGCTCCAGCGCCGGCTTCCTGCGCCGCTGGGAGAAGATGGTCGCCGACGAGGAGACGCCGGTGGTGGCCATCCCCGAGAACGCGCCCGGCGTGCGCGTGCTGACCATGCACCAGTCCAAGGGGCTGGAGTTCCCGGCGGTGATCGTGCCGCTCGACGACCACGGCGGCCGCCAGGATGCCAATCCCTACCTGGACGAGGAGGGGATGTTCCACATCACGGCCGGCAGCGCGCCGGCCCATCCGGCGCTGGGCGAGAGATTCCGCCGCGAGAACATCCGCTCCAGCATCGACCTGCTCAACCTGCTCTACGTGGCGTTCACCCGCGCCCGCGAGGCCCTGTTCGTCCCCGTCGTCGCCGCCTCCCCCATCCAGCCGGCCACGCCGGCGCGCGACGGCCTCACGCGTCGGATCACGCGGGCGAGCGACGTCATCGGCCGCCACCCGCTCCTGGCCTGGCACGAGCCCGCCAGCGGCCGTTCCCTTGCCCGGGGCGAGCTGCCGCGCCGGCGCGTGGCCGGCGCCATGCCCGCGGCACCCAGCCCGGCGGCCAGATCCGTGGCGAGCTGCCGGCGGCAGAGCAGGAAGGTGGGCTGCAGGCCGCTGTCGGTGCACGCCGCCGCGGTGGCTGTGCCGGCGGCAGCCATGGCCTCCCGCAGCCGGGCGACCAGAT
>DAHVOV010000398.1 GCA_027318645.1 Candidatus Aminicenantota bacterium | reverse complement strand
TTCCCAGGAGAAAAGCAATGAAAACGATCGGGCTGCTGGGCGGCATCACCTGCGAGTCGTCCCTGGTGTACTACCAATTGATCAACGAGCTGGCCCGGGCGCGGCTGGGTGGCCACCACTCGGCCAGGAGCGTCATGGTCTCGGTCGATTTCGCCGAGGTCCAGCCGCTCACCGAGCGCGGCGACTGGGCCGGGGTGCTGGCCATCCTGCTGAAGGCGGCCAAAGGGATCGAGGCCGCCGGCGCCGACCTGCTGGTTCTGTGCGCCAACACGGCGCACAAGCTCGCCGACGAGATCGGCCGCGGCGTCTCCCTGCCCATCGTCCACATCGTCGACGCCACCGCCGAGGAGATCCGCCGGACCGGGCTGCGCAAGGTCGGCCTGCTGGGGACGCGCTTCACCATGGAGGAGGAGTTCTTCAGCGGCCGGCTGCGCGAGCGGCACGGCATCGACGCCATCGTCCCCGGCAAGGAGGAGCGCGAGCGCATCCACCGCGTCATCATCGACGAGCTGGCGCTGGGCACGGTCGATCCCCGCTCCGGGGAGGCGATCTGGAGGATCATCGACGGCCTGGTGGCCCGCGGCGCGCAGGCGGTCATCCTCGGCTGCACCGAGCTGCCGCTGCTGATCAAACAGGACCAGGGCGCGGTGCCGCTGTTCGACACCACGACGATCCACGCCCGCGCCGCGGTCGACATTGCCCTGCGCTGAGCGGGAACGCGGGAACGAACGGGGGAACATGAAGACCATCGGGCTGCTGGGCGGCATGACCTGCGAATCGTCGCTCGTCTACTACAAGCGCATCAACGAGCTGACGCGCGAGCGGCTGGGCGGCCACCACTCGGCGAGGAGCGTGATGGTCTCGGTCGACTTCGGCGAGGTCGAGCCGCACATGGAGCGCGGCGAATGGGACCGCGTCCTGGACGCCATGCTCGACGCCGCGCGGGCCGTCGAGAAGGGGGGCGCCGACTTCCTGGTGCTTTGCACAAACACCATGCACCGCTTCGTCGCCGAGATCGACCGCGAGATCTCCATCCCCCTGCTGCACATCGTCGACGCCACGGCCGCCGCGATCCGCCAGGCGGGGCTGAAGAAGGTCGGCCTGCTGGGGACGCGCTTCACCATGGAGGAGAACTTCTACAAGGGACGGCTGCTGGAGCGGCACGGCATCGCCGCCCTGGTCCCGGAAAAGGAGGAGCGCGAGAAGGTGCACCGCGTCATCGTCGACGACCTGTCGCGCGGCGTCACCGACCCGGCGGCGCGCGAGGAGTACTGGCGCGTCATCGACGGCCTGGCGGCGCGCGGCGCACAGGGAGTGATCCTGGGCTGCACCGAGATCCCGCTGCTGGTGCAGCCGCGGCCGGGCCGGCTGCCGCTCTTCGACACCACCGACATCCACGCCCGCGCGGCGGTCGACCTGGCCCTGGCCTGACGTCCATGGAGCGGTGCGTTTTCGCCCCGGGCTGCGCGCTGCTGCTGTACAAGCCCCGGCTGGCCGAGAAGCTGCACGCCCGGCTGGCGGCCCGGTTCGGCGACGTGGGCCTTTTCTCCTCCTGCTGCCACCATGCGCCGCCGGTGCCGGCCGGCGCCAAGGTCATCACCGTCTGCCCGGGATGCGACCGCCGCTACCGGCAGAACTACGCCGAACCGCTTTCCCGACCGCTGTGGGAAGTGCTGCTCGGCGACGGGACGTTCCCCTTTCCCGACTACGGCGGCGCGGAGATGACCATCCTCGACGCCTGCCCGACGCGCGACCAGGCGCGGGTGCACGACGCCGTGCGCGGCCTGGCGGCGCGGATGAACATCTCCCTCGTCGAGCCCGGCCGCACGCGCGAGCGCGGGACCTGCTGCGGCGATTCCTTCTATGGCGCCCTGCCTGCGGAGGACGTGATCGGGCAGATGAAGGCCAAGGGCGAGGAGATGCCGCCGGGGGACATCCTGGTCTATTGCGTGTCCTGCGCCAAGTCGATGTTCATCGCCGGCCGCAGGCCGCGCTACCTGGTCGACCTGCTGTTCGGCGAGGAGACCGTGCCCGGCACGCTGCATCCCGACGACTGGCACCGCGAGCTTGACGGGTTCATCGAGCGCCACCCGTAAGGCGGCCGGGGCGGGCTTCATTTTTTTGCCGCCGAATAGTAAGATGGGGCAGCGATCCGAGCGGAGGCTGGCGATGAGAAACAGGGAAGATACGGCGCCCTGCGCCGTCTGCGGCAAGGAGTTCCCCAGGCGCGAACTCGTTCCGGGCTCCGCGGTCCGCGAACCGGTCGCGCGCGAGATCGTGCGCGAGCACCCGGGCTGGTCGGCCGAAAGCTACATCTGCCGCCCCGACCTGGCGCGCTACCGCTCGGCCTACGTCCATTCGCTCCTCGAGTCGGAGAAGGGGGAGATCACCGTCCTGGAGCAGGAGGTGCTGAACAGCATCCGCGACCACGAGCTCCTGTCCCGGAACGTGGACGACGAGTTCGAGCACAAGTGGACGCTGGGCGAGCGCCTGGCCGACCGCCTGGCGTCCTTCGGCGGCAGCTGGACTTTCCTGATCTGCTTCGGCGCCTTCCTGGTGCTGTGGATCGGCATGAACTCGCTGGTCCTCTTCCTGCGGCCGCCCGATCCCTACCCCTTCATCCTGCTCAACCTGGTCCTGTCGTGCCTGGCGGCGATCCAGGCGCCGATCATCATGATGAGCCAGAACCGCCTGGAGACGAAGGACCGCCTGCGCGCGCAGCACGACTACCAGGTGAACCTCAAGGCCGAGCTAGAGATCCGCCACCTGCACGACAAGATCGACCACCTCCTGTCGCACCAGTGGGAGCGGCTGGCGCAGATCCAGGAGATCCAGCTCGACCTGCTGAACGAGATCGGCAAGAAGAAATAGATCGAAAATGGCCGTTGCGCCTTGTTGCCGGCCGGGAGCGTGACATGCTGGTCACCGCGTCGTTCGTCCTGCTGCTGCTGATCGGTCTGGCCGCCGGCGTGCTGTCCGGCATCTTCGGCATCGGCGGCGGCGTCATCATCGTGCCGGCGCTCGTCTATATCCTCCATTTCTCGATGCACAAGGCCACGGGCACCAGCCTGGCCGTGCTGCTGCCGCCCATCGGCCTGGCAGCGGTGCTGGAATACTACCGCCACGGCTTTGTCGACATGCGGGCCGCGATCGTCATTGCCCTGGCCGCCATCGTCGGCGCCGGCATCGGGGCCATCGTGGCCAACCGCCTGTCGGGGCCGGTCCTGCGCCTGCTCTTCGGCCTCTTCGTCACGGGCATGGGCGTGTACCTGATCTACGGGGCGCTGCGCCGCCTCGGCTGGATCTAGGCGGGAGCGGGCGTTCTTTTGGAAGCCCCGGCCGTTCGTGTATAATGCCGCCATGCGCGAGCGCCGGCTTACATCCCTCTATTCCCTCGCCCTGTTCGTCGGCTCGCTGCTGGTCTTCTGGGTGCAGCCGATGCTGGCCAAGCGCGTCCTGCCGCTGCTGGGCGGGGCGCCGGCGGTCTGGACCACGGCCCAGGTCTTCTTCCAGCTGCTGCTGCTGGCCGGATACCTTTACGCCCACGGCCTGAGCCGGCGCCTGGCGCCGCGCGGCCAGGCGGCCGTGCACCTGGGGGTGCTGGCGCTGGCCTGCGCCTGGCTGTGGCTGCCGCGGCCCGAGCCGGCGCCGCCGGCGACGACCGACCCCGTCTTCTGGCAGCTGGCCTTCCTGGCGCGCGCCATCGGCCTGCCCTTCCTCGCCCTGTCCGCCGGCGCGCCGCTGCTGCAGGACTGGTTCTCGCGCACGGGCCATCGCCGCGCCCGGGACCCCTTCTTCCTCTATGCTGCCTCCAACCTGGGCTCCATGGCCGGCCTGCTCGGCTACATCCTGGTGATCGAGCCGGCGCTGGGCCTCAACGGCCAGCGCCTGGCCTGGGCCGCCGGGTTCGGGCTGCTGGCGCTCCTGGTCGGCCTCTGCGCCCTGACGCTGCCGCGCGGACTGGCGCGGGCGGCAGGGGACGAGCCGCCCGAGGCGTCCTCGCCGGCGCCGACGCCATGGCGGCGCGCGCGCTGGGTATTCCTCTCCTTCGTCCCCTCGTCGCTGATGCTCGGCGTGACCGCCTACCTGGCCACCGACATCGCCTCGATCCCGCTGCTGTGGACGGCGCCGCTGCTCCTGTACCTGCTGACCTTCGTCATCGCCTTCGGCCGCCGCGCCGCCGCCTCCGCCGCCGCGCCGGCGACCGCCGCCCGGGCGCTGCGCATGACCGTGCTGGTGCTGCTGTTCGTCTGGCTGGCCGGGATCCGCGACCCGGTCTGGCTGGTGCTGCTGCTGGCGCTGGCCGGCTTCTTCGCCGTCGCCCTCGCCGTCCACCTGCGCCTGGCCGGCGACCGCCCGGGGCGCGACCACCTCACCGGGTTCTACCTCTGGCTGGCCGTGGGCGGGGCGCTGGGCGGGCTGTTCAATTCTCTGCTCGCCCCGCGGATCTTCTCCGGGGTGACCGAGTACCCGCTGGTGATCCTGCTGTCGCTGCTGGCCGTTCCCGCCGCCGCCTCCCGGGGCGCGTCCGGCGAGCGCGGTGCAGGCCGCTGGCGGCGCGCGGCCGTCGACCTGGCCTTCGCCCTGGCCCTGTTCGCCCTGGCGCGGCTGCTGGCGACGCTGCTGCCGACGGCTGTCCCCTTCCGCACGCGGGTGCTGCTGGCCGTGGCCCTGCCGCTGGTGCTGGCCTACCTGGCGTCGCAGCGGCCGCCGCGCTACGCCCTGGCCCTGGCCGCCGTATGGCTCGCCGTGCTGCTGACGCCTGGCGACGAGGGGACGCTCCTCTTCCGCCGGCGCAACTTCTTCGGCACCCTGCGCGTCACCGCCGACGCCAGCGGCCCCTTCCACCGCTTCTACCACGGCACCACCCTGCACGGGCTGCAATTCACCACGCCCGGGCGCCGCGACGAGCCGCTGGCCTACTACCACCGCCTGGGGCCGTGCGGCGCGGTCATGGCCCGCCACGAGCAGGTCCCGGCGGGGGGCAAGGTCGCCGTCGTCGGCCTGGGGATCGGCGCCACCCTGGCCTATGCCCGCCCCGACGAGGAGTGGACCGTCTATGAGATCGATCCCGAGGTGGTGCGCGTGGCCCGCGACGGCCCCTGGTTCAGCCACTGGCGCCGCTCGCCGGCGCGGGGCATCCGACCGGTGGTCGGCGACGCCCGCCTCGGCCTGCAGCGCGCCGCCCCGGGCGAGTTCTCCCTGATCATCCTCGACGCCTTCTCCTCCGACTCGGTGCCGGTGCACCTGCTCACCCGCGAGGCCATGCGCCTCTACCTCTCACGCCTGGCGCCCGGCGGGCTCATCGCGGCCAACATCTCGTCCTGGAGCATGGACCTGGGCAAGGTGATGGCCGGCCTGGCCGCCGACGCCGGCCTGGCCTGCTTCAACTGGCGCGATGACCGCGCCCTGCCGCCCTCGCCGGCCACGCTGGGCAAGTACCCGTCCAGCTGGGTGGTGCTGGCACGGAGCGAGGGGGACCTGGGCGGGCTGGCCTTCGATCCCCGCTGGAAGCGCCTGCCGCCGCGGCCCGGCGTCCGCGTGTGGACCGACTCCCATTCGGACATCCTCGGCGTCTTGAACTGGCGGTGAACGGTGAACGAGGCTGAAGAAAGCGGTGTTCGTCGCGGCCGTGCGCACGCGGCAGAAGAGAGTCTGAGCCGGAGGCCAGGATGACAGACGTCAAGCGCGAGTTGGACGCGGTCCGGGGGCGGCTGGAGCGGATCGAGGCCCAGCTCCAGTTCCTGTTCCGGAGGCTGGGGATCACCGCCCAGGACGCCCCGATGGCGCAAGCGTCGCCCACGGTCATCGGCCTGCTGAGCCGGGGCGACAAGAAGGGCGCCATCCGCGCCTTCATGGAAGAGACCGGCGCCGGCCTGAAGGACGCCAAGACGGTCATCGATTCGCTGGCGCGGGGCGGCTGAGGGCAGGGCGTGGGCAAGTGGTACGAAGAGCTGTTCCGGGACTATGCCGATCATTACGACCGTGAGCCCTACACGCAGGGCACGGCCGGCGAGTGCGACTTTATCGAGAGGGAGATCGGCGGCGACAGGGGAAAGCGCGTCCTCGACATCGGCTGCGGCACCGGCCGCCATGCCGTCGAGCTGGCCCGCCGCGGCTACGCAGTGACCGGCGTCGACCTCTCGGAGGCGCAATTGCGGCGCGCCCGGGAGAAAGCGGCCGCCGCCGGGGTCCGCGTCGAGCTCCGCCGCTGCGACGCCAGGGAGCTGCCCTTCGCCGCGGAGTTCGACCTGGCCGTCATGCTCTGCGAGGGCGCCTTCCCGCTGATGGAGACCGATGAGATGAACTATGCCATCCTGCAGGGGGCGGCGCGAGCGCTGCGGCCGGGCGGCAAGCTCATCTTCACCACCCTCAACGGCCTTTTCCCGCTGTTCCACTCGGTGAAGGAGTTCCTCGACAGCAAAAAGGGCGAGGGGAGCGCCGAGTGCCGGGAGAATTCCTTCGACCTGATGACCTTCCGCGACCGCAGCGTCACGATCGTCGAGGACGACTCGGGCAGGCGGACGGAGCTGCGCTGCGACGAGCGCTACTACGTGCCCAGCGAGATCGCCTGGCTGCTGAAGTCGCTGGGCTTCCGCGCCATCGGCATCTTCGCCGCCCGGCTCGGCGCCTTCAGCCGCGAAGACCGCCTGACCCCTGACGACTTCGAGATGCTGGTCGTGGCCGAGAGATAAAAATGTCACTGCCCCTTGACTTTGCGCTTTGCGCCGGCTATTATTGAT
>DAHVOV010000397.1 GCA_027318645.1 Candidatus Aminicenantota bacterium | reverse complement strand
TCATGGGCTTCTTCGGCGACGACCAGCGGCTGCGGCCGTGGCTGGCCCGCTACTACGCCGACGTCTCGCGCAAGATGCTGGCGCGCGGCTGGATCAGCCAGTTCGACTTCGACACGCTGCTTCCCGAGGTCACGCTCACCGGCCCGGCGCGCCTGCTGCTCAAGGGGGCCCCGGCGGAGCCGGTGGCGCCGGAGGACGTGCTGATGGATGAAGAGGCGAACATAGTGACAAGTAACAAGTGACGAGTGACATGCAACGGGCATTTACTGAGTTCACTGCATTGCTCGCATTTCTTCCTGTGCCCTGTGCCCTGATCTGCAAGTAGCACCGCCTTCCGGCCGGCGTGTTCCACCCATGGCATGCAACCCATGCCAAGGGGGAAGACATGAAGAACAAGACGTTCATCGCCGCGCTGTGCCTGCTGGCGCTGCCGGCATGGGGGCTGGCCCAGTCGTTCCTGCTCCAGGGACCGCCGCCTGATGGCAAGCTCCGGGTCACGCTGCGCTACTTCTGGCCCCAGGCGGGTCCCGATGACGACAACGGCCCCGACATCCTGTCCGGGCTGTACGACCTGTCAATCGACTATCGCATCCTCGATCGGCTCCAGTTGGCCGCAGCCCTGCCGTACATCGGCTACCGGGACTCGTTCGTCAACTGGGAGCAGGAAAGGACCCGCTATTCAGCCGGCGGCCTGGGCTGCGTTTCCATCGCCCTGCGCGGCATCCTGAAGCAGGAAGAGGATCGGAGCACCTCCCTCACGGCCGGCGTCTACCTGCCGACCATGGGATGCTCGGGCGACGGGTACTCGGAGTGCGGGGCGCTGTTTGGGGTCGGACTGCTGGCCGACTTTCCGGAATTCCCCAAAGTAATGGACGTCACGACGCCCTTCGTGCGCGTCAGCCATTACCAGGTCCTGAAGGGCGGCTGGCGCGCCGGGCTGGAAGGGGGCGCGTTCATCATGATGGCGCGCGGCGGCGGCACGCGGCCATTGTACGCGCAGGCGGGCGTTTCCATCGGCCGAAGCGTGGGTCCGGTCGACCTGACGGTCGAGTGGAGCGGCACCATGAAGTTGTCCGGCTTCGTCGATGAATTCTACTTCCACCTGTACCACCAGGCGGGGATCGGCGCCTCCTGGGGGCGCGGCCGGCTGCGGCCGGGGATCTTCTACACCATGTTCCTCGACCGCTTCTACCGCGAATCGAGCCGCGGCGCCTTCGGCATCAGGCTCAGCTACGCGTTCTAGGAGCAACGAACCGGGCTCGGCGCACGGCAGACGGTGAAATCAGAAGCGATCGTGACGCGCAGCGCGTGACGCATGACAAGTGACGGCAATAGAACGATCCAGTTCAATTGCAGGCTTTACTGTAAACCGTTCGCCGTGTGCCGTGCGCCTAGCGCTTCTTAAAACCTGCTGCGCTCCTCCTGCGCCGGCGCGGCGGCGCCGAGGCGGCTCTCGTCGATGTCGACCTCCAGCCAGCGCTCGAGGGCGGCGATGACCGCGCCGGCCTGGTCGAGGTCGCGGATCTTCACGCCGTGGTTGGCCCCCGGCTGGACCACCTGCAGGGCGTCGAGGCCGGGAGCGGGGCCCAGGGCCGCCGCCGACCAGGGGTCATTGCCGCCATAGAGGTAGATGATCCGCTGCCCCTGGCCGCGCAGCCAGGGGACGATCGCCGCCATCACCTCGGGGCGGAACGTCATCTCCACGCCATGGGGGGCGAAGGAGCGGTAGGTCGGCTTGGGGACCGCCTCCAGCAGGTGGGCCAGGTGGCCGTACACGTAGGGGCAGTAGCCGATCTCCGTGTAGGCCTGGTAGAAGAGCGGCCGGTAGTAGGTGTAGTCGGCATCGGCGTAGAAGGAGAGGGGCGAGACCTCGACCAGGTGGTCGAAGAGCTCCCGGTCGCTCGCCTCCTCGCCCGGCACCGCGGAGCAGTCGCCGCTGCCGTACTGCCAGAAGGCGAAGGGATACTCGACCACGGCATACTCGAAGGCCGCGGCCTCGCTGAACTCGCTGAAGGAATAGCCGTTCTGCTGGGCGTGCCCGTGGACCAGCGGCAGCATGGCCGCCCGGCGCCCCAGGACCTCCAGCTGGAAGCGGCGGATGCGGTCGCGGCAGGACGCGGAGCCCACGGCGCCCAGGAAGGCGGCGAAGCGTGGGTCGTCGACGCGCTCCATGACCGGCGCCACGTAGGCGATGGTCGCCGCCACGTCCGCGGGGTAGTAGTAGCGGTAATAGAGGGCCGTCATGCCGCCCTTGCTGGCGCCGCTGCTGAGCCACTTGCCGGTCAGGATGCCGGCGAGCTTCTCGCGCAGGCGGTGCTGGTCGGCGGCCGCCTGGGCGGTGGCGAGGAAGCTCCAGTCGCTCTCCGAGGGGACGGCGCCGGGGAAATAGCGGTGGACCAGCAGGAGCTGGTTGGCCTGGAGCAGGGCGGCCGGCTCGCTCTCGTAGTTGCGCGACACGCCGTAGCCGGTGGTGTAGAACACGGTCGGCGCCGCCTCGTCGCGGAAGGAAAGGTAGAACCGCTGGCGGAAGGTCCCGCGCGAAGGGTCGCCGTGGTCGACCGGCTGCACGGCGTCGATCTGGAACGCCTGCAGGAAGCCGGGGAGCGGGGCGACCTCGCTCACGGCGAAGCCGTCGACCCGCTGCAGCCGCTCGAGGAGAGTGAGGTCCTGCCGGCGATCGCATGAGGCAAGGAGGGCCAGCAATAGGAAAAAATATGCGAAACGGAGAGTCCGGCGCATCGGCACCTCCAAGTTCTAGATCATTATAACAGAATCTGAATCTTGGTGTACGGCACACGGCGTACGGCGGACGGCAGCAGCACAACAACGATCTATCGTGACGCGTGACGGGAAAGAGCATGATTTCAAGCTATCGTGATGCGTGATAAGTGATGCGTGATGAGAAAGGCAAAACTTATTGAACTGTCTGCGAGATTTCAATAAAAAGTTAAGTGGTTGCTGCTTCTCATTACTTATCACTCATTACGCATCACGGCAGTTCACCCGTTGCTGGCTATTCCCACTTACAGTTCGTCGGGGTTCTTGCTGGCACTGACACTGTCACTGACACCCCTTTTCTGTTATAACGTCTGCATGGAACTGGAGAAGCGCAAGCGCGTCGTGGTGCTGGGCGGCGGGGCCATCGGATCGGTGCTCGCCGCCGTTCTGGCGCAGAAACCCGACCTGGAGACGATCCTGGTCGGCCGTCGCGACCATGTCCGGGCGATCGCCGCGGACGGGCTGGTCGTGGACGGCCTGCTCCCCGCGCCGGTCCGCCTGCAGGCCCGCGAGGCGATCGACTCGCCCCTCGAAGACACCCTGCTGATCGTCACGGTGAAGGCCGTCGACCTGGGCGCGGCGCTCGCCGGCGCCGTCCCCTTCCTGCGGCCGACGACCGCGGTGCTGCTGCTGCAGAACGGCCTGGGCATCCGCGAGCTGGCCCTGGAGGCCCTGGCCGGCACGACGGTCCGGCCGGAGAACGTCTTCGTCGGCATCGTGGCCATGGGCGTCACCTTCATCGCGCCCGGCCGGGTGCGCTGCTTCGGCGGCGGCATCCGCTTCGACGCGGCCTTCGCCGCCGCGCCCTTTTTCCCCCTGCTGCAGGGCCTGCCGGTCCGGGCCGAGGCCAGCCGCGACATCCGCCGCGACCTGTGGACCAAGCTGCTGGTCAACGCGGTGATCAACCCCCTGTCGGTGCTGCTGCAGGGGCACAACCGCCTGGTCGCCGAGGCGCGCTTCGACGCGCTGAAGGAGCCGATCCTGGCCGAGGGCTGGGCCGTGGCCGCGGCCGAGGGGGTGCCCCTGGAGATCGACGCCGCCTTCGTCAACCGCTTCGTCACCTCCGACAACATCACCTCCATGCTCCAGGATTTCCGCCGCGGCCGGCCGACCGAGATCGACTTCATCAACGGCGGCATCGTCGAGCGCGGCCGCCGGCACGGCATCCCCACCCCGGTCAATGCCTTCGTGACGGCGCTGATCCATGCGCTGGAAGCGCAAAGGATGATTGGCTCAGTGACAAGTAACAAGTGACAAGGAACAGCCATCACGTGCTGTTCTAAGATCCGATTTGCCTCCTCGATCCTGCAGCCGACTCTCGCGCCTTCAATGATGTAGCAAGTGCGGCTCCTCGTCACTCGTCACTTGTCACTCGTCACCTAGCTTGAAGAGCTTCCTGCCGTATGCCGTACACCGTATGCCGTATGCCAAGCCCTATTTCTGTGAGTCGAGTTCCTTCTGCATCCACACCATGTCGAAGTCGCGGCCGAGCTTGCGGCCGATGCCGCGGAAGCGCCCGCATTCGCTGAAGCCGTGCCGGCGGTGGAAGGCGACGCTGCCCTCGTTCAGCGAGGAGATGCTGGCCAGGATGACGCGGATGCCCATTCCCCTCGCCTCGCCCTGCAGCCGTTCCAGGGCGGCAGCGCCGATCCCCTTGCCGGTCGAGCCCGGGGCGACGAAATACGTGATCTCCGCCGTCGCCTTGAACGTCGGGAAGGGGTGGTAGGCATGCAGGAAGCAGAAGCCGACGATCTCGCCGCTCTCCTTGTTCCTCATGGCGTAGGCCGGGTAGCCGCGGGTCATGTCCAGGAAGCGGCTAAAGAACTCGACGGGGAGCTTGCGCTCGGGATAGGCGGAGAAGCTGTTCTCCACGTAGTGGTTGAAGATCGCCATCACGGCCGGGCCGTGCCCGACGGCCAAAGGCTCGAATTCGATGTCCATATGCAGCCTCCGGCAGTTATACGCGAAACAAAGCCAAAAGGACCAAACCTGCACATGCAGCGGGGAACAAGATATTCCAGGTCATCGAGGTTCCATGCCGCCGGCCCCGCCAGGGGCGGCGTCCCCGAGTGGTTCACCCCGAGTGGAGTACCACGGACCATTTCTGGACCTGAAAACCTCCCAGTCCGTCGAGGTTCCACGTACCAAGTGCCACGTTCCACGTTAGAAGAGATTCAGCACTCGGAAGCAGACAGACGGTTTACGGTAGACGGCAGCAGCAACTGAAGGGCCTAATTCACAGTTCTGGCTTTACTGTAAACCGCACACCGTAATCCGTATACCGATTGCCCTCACGATTCACGAATTACGAATCACGAATTACGAGAACGCGTCGATTTTCAGTCGCCTGGCTTTTCTAACACTAACACTATCACTATCACTTAGAGTTCTGCCAGTTTACTTAAGCGCTTCCACTCCCTTGAACTCCCTCGTGGGCAGGAAGCTCTGCAGGATGCGCCGGTCGTCGGCGGTCTCCTCGCTGCGCACGATACGCGTCAGCAGCTCGCCCAGGCCGGGGCCCAGCATGAACCCCTGG
>DAHVOV010000381.1 GCA_027318645.1 Candidatus Aminicenantota bacterium | reverse complement strand
TGGGCAGGCGCCGGGCCTGGGTGCGGACGACCATCGCCGCCCGCTGACCCGGGCCGCGCGCTCTCCCGCCGCCCCGGCGGGGCGCTAGCGCATCAGTGCTTGTCGGCCAGCCTGCCGAGATAGCGGGCGAGCCGGACCAGGATCTGCAGCACCGCCACCGCCACCTCGTAGAACAGCGTGGCGAACAGGGCGTAGAAGGGCGGATAGATGAAGAAGACCAGCGGGTAGATCAGCAGCCCCTGGAAGGTATCGAGGGGAAAGAGCTCCGGCCGCAGGGGCATAGGCAGCGGCAGCAGCTCCAGGCCGAAGAAGCGCTGGATGGGATAGACGGCCAGCAGGGCCCAGAACGCCAGGATGGCGACGCAGATGAAGCCCTTGACATAGTGGCAGAAGTAGTCGATGCCGGCGTTCTCGTTCTCGGTCACCTCCAGGTCCTTCTTGGCGAACTGGGCGATCTTGCGGAAGTAGCGGACGGGGTAGAGGAAGAACGATTCGCCCAGCTTGACGATGCCCATGGCCGCCGGGTTCTGGCTGGCGGCCAGGAAGTTGACCAGGATGGAGAGGAAGGAGAAGGCGGCGGTGATGACGAACCAGGGCTGGAGGAAGGTGGCGGGCTGGGCCAGGGCGGCGACGGCGATCAGGATCAGCGGCAGGGCGGCCAGCCAGCGCCAGGGCATCTTGAGCAGCCGGTCCCACTTCGGCGTGGCCTTGCCCAGCAGCTTCTCCAGCAGCACCCAGCCGCAGACCGGCACCAGCAGCAGCAGCACGTCGAGCAGCAGGGTGACGACGAGGCCGCCGGTGGAGAGCGCCCCCAGGCGCGCGTAGTTGGCCCAGGCGCCGCTCTCGACGCCGACGCGCAGCAGGGCCGAGACGGCCTGCACGATCTGCGCCAGCACGATCAGGCCCAGGGCGAGGAAGGCGACGGCGACGAACAGGCGGATGACGTTCTTCAGGCCGACGAGCACGGCGTCCATGATCTGCGGCTGCGCCGCCAGCAGGTACAGCGCCAGGCCCAGGAACAGGAACAGCAGGAACAGCGGCTGGACCAGGATGGAGAAGGAGAAGAGCTCGACGCGGCCGCCGGGGGCGAACATCTGCTCCAGCTGCTGGAACAGCCAGTGCAGCAGCAGCAGCAGCGCCGGCAGGAACGGCAGCCACTTGCTCTTCTCGAAGGTGATGGCCCGCCCCTTCAGCAGCGGCGCCAGGATGAACCAGGCGCCGACGGCGGCGGTCAGGTAGGCCAGGAAATAGGAAATGGTGGTCACGCGGAACGGTTCGCTGAACTCGGCGAAGAAATTCACCCATAGCCCCATGAAGGCGACCAGCCACAGGGCCAGGTACAGCTTCACGTAATCGGCGCGCTTGCCAAGATAGACTCCCATGCGACCCTCCTCGGTTGTCGGATTGCCGGACGGGAAGATTCTACGCGCCCGGGATACTTTTTTCAACGCCCGCCGGCAGCGGCCTGGCGGCGGCGCAGCCAGGGCTCGCCCAGGGTGAAGAGGTCGAAGGTGATGGCATAAGCGCCGACGACGTCGATGCTGTAGTGAAGGTGCGAGAGGAAGACCACTAGCAGCGAGAACAGCTGCAGCGCCAGGAAGACCCGCGCCGGCCGCCGCCCCAGCTGCCGGCCGAACAGGTACAGCAGGAAGGTGGTGGCGATGTGCCCGGAGAAGAACATGTCCTTGGTCAGGTAGATGCCGGCCGTGTCGCCGACCAGGGCGCGGTAGGGGTCCACCAGCTTGAGCCAGGTGGGCCAGAAGTCGAAGGGGCGCAGGGCGTTGACGTCGGCGCCGAAGGGCGGGCCCAGGCCGGTGAGCGGGATGGTCAGGGCGCGCGTCAGCGACACGGCGCCGTCGATGAGGATGAAGCGGGCGAAGAGCCGGCGGTCGCGCCAGAGCAGGTACAGGGCGGGCGGGAAGTAGCAGGCGATCCACAGGTAGTAGTTGACGTGCGCCAGCCAGTCGATGCGCGGCACGAGCGCCAGCAGCGTGTCGGGGTCCGTCTCGTCGGTCAGTACCACGATCTTGAGCTCGGGCAGCTCGCGCGCGATGCGCCGGATGAGCGCTGGGCCGCTGGTCGCCGCGAACTCGATGTCCAGCAGGAGGACCTCGGCCTTGCCGCGCCGCGCGACCTCGATCGCGC
>DAHVOV010000374.1 GCA_027318645.1 Candidatus Aminicenantota bacterium | reverse complement strand
TTGAGCTTGCGGTAGTGGATGCGGTGCGGGCTGTCGGCCTCGTGGCCCAGCCGCTTGTGGCGGTCGGCCTCGTAGTCGGAGTAGTTGCCCTCGAACCAGGTGACGCGGCTCTCGCCCTCGAAGGCCAGGATATGGGTGGCGATGCGGTCGAGGAACCAGCGGTCGTGGGAGATGACCACGGCGCAGCCGGCGAAGTCGTCGAGGGCGTCCTCCAGGGCGCGCAGGGTGTTGACGTCGAGGTCGTTGGTCGGCTCGTCGAGCAGCAGCACGTTGGCCTCGGCCTTGACGATGCGCGCCAGGTGCAGGCGGTTGCGCTCGCCGCCCGAGAGGACCCCCGCCTTCTTCTGCTGGTCGCCGCCGGTGAAGTTGAACCAGGAGGCGTAGGCGCGGGCGTTGACCTGCTTGCCGCCGAGCATGAAGCTCTCCTGGCCGTCGGAGATCGCCTCCCAGACGGGCTTCTCGGGGTCGATGGCCAGGCGCTCCTGGTCGGCGTAGGCCAGCCTGACCGTCTCGCCCAGGCGGATGTCGCCGCTGTCGGGCCGCTCCTGGCCGGTGAGCAGCCGGAAGAGCGTGGTCTTGCCGGCGCCGTTGGGGCCGATGACGCCGACGATGCCGGCGCGGGGCAGGCTGAACGACAGGTTCTCGAACAGCAGATTGTCGCCGTACGACTTGCCGATGCCGCTGGCCTCGATGACCAGCTCCCCCAGGCGCGGGCCCGAGGGGATGTAGATGCGCGCCTCCTCGATGCGCACCGCCTTGTCGGCGGCCAGCAGCTTCTCGTAGTTGCTGAGGCGGGCCTTGCCCTTGGCCTGGCGGGCGCGGGGCGACATGCGCACCCACTCCAGCTCGCGCTCGAGCTGGCGCTGCTGGCGCTCCGAGGACTTGGCCTCGTTGGCCAGGCGCTGCTGCTTCTGCTCCAGCCAGGAGGAGTAGTTGCCCTTCCAGGGGATGCCCTCGCCGCGGTCGAGCTCCAGGATCCACTGGGCGGCGTTGTCCAGGAAGTAGCGGTCGTGGGTGACGGCGATGACCGTCCCCTTGTACTGCTGCAGGTGGTGCTCCAGCCATTGCACCGACTCGGCGTCGAGATGGTTGGTCGGCTCGTCGAGGAGGAGGATGTCGGGCTCCTGCAGCAGCAGGCGGCACAGGGCCACACGCCGCTTCTCGCCGCCGGAGAGGTTGGCGGTCAGGGAATCGCCGGGCGGGCAGCGCAGCGCGTCCATGGCCGTCTCCAGGCGGGCGTCGAGGTTCCAGGCGTCCAGCTCGTCGAGCTTCTCCTGGATGGCGGCCTGGCGGGCGACCAGCTTCTCCATGTCGGCGTCGCTCAGGTCCGGGTCGGCGAAGCCCTCGTTGACCTTGTCGAACTCGGCCAGCTTGTCGAGGACGGGCTGCACCGCCTCGGAGATGACCTGCTTGACGGTCTTCTCCGGGTCGAGGCGCGGCTCCTGCTCCAGGAAGCCGAGGGTGTAGTCGCGCGCCGGGATGACCTCGCCCTGGAAGTCCTTGTCGATGCCGGCGATGATCTTCAGCAGGCTGGACTTGCCGGCGCCATTGAGGCCGATGACGCCGATCTTGGCGCCGTAGTAGAAGGAAAGGGAGATGTCCTTCAGCACCTGGCGGTGCGGCGGGTGGACGCGGCTGACGTTGGCCATCGAGAAGATGATCTGCTTGCCCTCGGGCTGGGACATGTCATTCCTCCTGGGACGGGGTCATGGCGGAGCGGGATCAGTGCCGGGAGCGCGGGCGCGAGCCGCCCGAACGCGGACGCGGGCCGCCGGGGCGCGGGCGGCCCCCGTGGGGCCTGCCGCCGCCGGGCCGGACTCCGCGGCCGTGCCCGCCGCGGTCGCCGCGCTCGCGCCGGTCATGGAACGTCAGGTGGCGGCTCTGGTCGGGCAGGAACAGCTCGTCCTCGGGGAAGATGACGGGGATCCGGCCGTGGATCAGCTCCTGGATGCCGTCGAGGTTCTGGGCGTACTTCTCGCAGGACAGCGTGACCGCCTTGCCGCTCTTGCCGGCGCGGGCGGTGCGGCCGATGCGGTGCACGTAGCTCTCGCTCTCGTTGGGCACGTCGTAGTTGACCACCATGTCCAGGTCCTCGATGTGCAGGCCGCGGGCGGCGACGTCGGTGGCCACCACGATCTTCTCCTTGCCGGCCTTGAAGTCGTCGATGACCTGCAGGCGCTTGCTCTGGGCCAGGTCGCCGGTGAGGAACTCGTTTGCGTAGCCGTTGGCCGCCAGGCGCCGGCTCAGGCGCTCGGCGTCGTGCTTCATATTGGTGAAGATCAGGACGCTGCGCGGCCGGTCGCGCTTCAAAATGCCCAGCAGCAGGCTGAGCTTCTCCTGGCTGCCCACGTGGTAGAGCTCCTGGTTGACGGCGTCGACGGTGATCTTCTCCGGGGTGACGGCGATGCGCTCCGGCTGGTTCATGTGCTCGCGGGCGATCTGCAGCACCGGGCCGGACAGGGTGGCGCTGAAGATCATGGTCTGGCGGTACTCCACCGCCGGCACCCGGCGCAGGATGCGGCGGATGTCGGGGAGGAAGCCCATGTCGAACAGGCGGTCGGCCTCGTCGATGACCAGGAAGCCGATGCCCTTCATGCTCAGCGTCCCCTTCTGCTCCAGGTCGAGGAGGCGCCCCGGCGTGCCGACCATGATGTCCACGCCGCGCTTCAGCGCCGCCTCCTGGCGGTTGTAGCCGACGCCGCCGTAGAAGCAGCCGGTACGCACGTTGAGATGGCGGCCGATGTTCTTGGCCTCCTCCTCGATCTGCACGGCCAGCTCGCGTGTGGGGGCGACGATCAGCGCCCGGCGCCAGGCGGCGGCCACCGCCAGCTGGCGCTGGAAGATGGTGATCAGGAAGGCCGCGGTCTTGCCGGTGCCGGTCTGCGACTGCACGGCCACGTCGGTGCCGGCCAGGGAGTGGACGAGCGTCTTTTCCTGGACCGGGGTCAGGGCGGTGAAGCCCATGTCCTGGACCCCCTGCAGCAGCCGGGGATCGAGTTGCAGTTCTTCGAATGTCATCGTGTCCTGTTGACCTCTAGCTTGGATTCCATTGAGCGGTAGGGAATTCTGCGCGGAAGGCGAAATCGGGGCTCGTTCGGTCCTTGGCTCGCAAAGTCCTTATCTCTTTAAGGAAAAATGATACCGCAATCCGCTGCGCATGTCAAATCAGGCGCAGGACCCGCGAGGCCTGCCTGATGCAGGCGACGGCGGAGCGGCCGCCGGCGTGAGATTTTTCGCCGCTTGCCGTATTGACATGATGAAGGAACGATCCGCGCACGATCGGCAGCGCCATTCCCGAGGAGGATGCAGATGAAGCGAAAGGCCGTTTTGAGTCTGGTGCTGGTCGGCGCCCTGGCGCTCTTGCTGGCGGGGCAGGCGACCCGGGTCATCCGGCCCGACCTGCGGGCGAACCTGACCAGGATCGCCCCCCTGAAGATCGAGTCCGGCGCCAAATGGGAGTGGAACGGGGATTTTTCCATCTGGGTCACGCTGAGCCGATCCGGCCAACCCGTTTCCGGCGCCCTGGTGAAGATCGGAACGCGTCCTCTCCCCGAGATGCAGCCGGGCTATCCGGGCTATTACGAAGACACATGGAAAATGCCCGTCCAGGTCGGCCAGAGCATCGTCCTGACCGTGACCGATTCTTACGGCGTCACGCATACCGCCACGGCGAAGATCCACAACACCGTGAGGATCACCCAGCCCGCGAACGGGGCGATCTTCGATCGGGCCAAAGTCAGTTCCATCTTAGTACGATGGACCTTCGCCGCGGCCTCCGTCCCGGTCCATCTGTTCGTGGGGGGCACGGATAACTCGAATCACTATAACCAGAACGACGTGGCCGGGGGCCAATTCAACCTGCCGCTGGCCAGCTTTCCCGCCAGCTTCTCGGATCTTTGGATCCACGTCAGCCTCCCCGCGGAGAACTTCATTTTTTCCGGCCCGGTGGCGGCCGGCTCGAAGGGCGCGGTGGGGATGGCCGACCACGTGCGGATCACCCTGAAATAGGGCGGGGCGGCCGCCGGGCGGCCTTCAGGGGAAAAAGGGAAGGCAGAGGGAAGAGAGAGTGGGAAGCTTCCTGTTTCCCGCTCGCGCCTTTCCCACCCTGTTTTCCCTCGCTCTTCCCTCTCTCCTCCCTCTGACTTCCCTTGAATTGTCGAGCCGTTTGTGTTAAAAATGCGCCAATGAGCAAGACCCTGGTTTCCATCGTCATCCCGGTCTACAACGAGGCCGAGAATGTCGCCCTGCTTCACGGGGAGATCGCCGCCGCCGTCGCCGGCCGCCCCGAGGAGTACGAGGTCATCTTCGTCGACGACGGCAGCAGCGACGGCTCGCTGGCGGCGCTGAAGCAGCTCCATGAGCGCGACGCGCGCGTGCGCGTCATCCAGTTCCGCAAGAACTTCGGGCAGAGCGCCGCCATCTCGGCCGGCTTCGAGAACAGCCGCGGCGAGGTGGTCGTGGCCATGGACGCCGACCTGCAGAACGACCCGGCCGACATCCCGCGCGTCGTGGACAAGGTCCTCGAGGGCTACGACATCGTCAACGGCTGGCGCCGCGACCGCCGCGACAAGTGGCTCACGCGCCGCCTGCCCTCCTTCTTCGGCAACAAGCTGGTCTCCTGGATCACCGGCGTCCACCTGCACGACTACGGCTGCACCCTGCGCGGCTTCCGCGGCGAGGTGGTCAAGAACCTGAAGCTCTACGGCGAGATGCACCGCTACATCCCGGCCATCGCCTCGCGCATGGGCATCCGCTCGGCCGAGATCGTCGTGCACCACCGCGAGCGCCGCTTCGGCCGGTCCAAGTACGGCCTGGGGCGCACCTTCCGCGTCATCCTCGACGTGATCTCCATCAAGTTCCTGCTGACCTACTCGCACCGGCCGCTGCAGGTGTTCGGCGGCGCCGGCCTGCTGATGTTCCTGGCCGGCCTGGTCAGCGGCGTCTACCTCAGCTACGCCAAGTTCATCCTGCACCAGGCCATCGCCGGCCGTCCGCTGCTCTTCTTCACCCTGCTGATGTTCTTCCTCGGCTTCCAGGCCATCTCGCTGGGCCTGCTGGCGGAGATGCTCTCGCGCATCTACCACGAGGGGCTGGACAAGAACGAGTACGTCATCCGCGAGCGCATCGGGTTCGATCGTTGAAGATCCTGATGATCGCCCCCGAGCCCTTCTTCGAGCCCAGGGGCACGCCCTTTTCCGAGTACTTCCGCATCCGGGCGCTGGCGGCGCTCGGCCACCAGGTCGACCTGGTCACCTATCCCTTCGGCGCCGACCGCGACATCCCCGGGCTGCGCATCTTCCGCAGCTGGCGCCCGCCCGGGATCCGGGCGGTGAAGACGGGCCCCTCGGCGGCCAAGCTGCTCCTCGACCTCTTCCTGTTCTTCAAGGCCCTGGGCCGCGGGCTGCGCGGCGGCTATGACCTGGTGCACAGCCACGAGGAGGGGAGCCTGATGGCCGTGGTCATCCAGAAGCTGACCCGCGTGCCGCACCTGTACGACATGCACTCCTCGCTGGCGCAGCAGATGGACAACTTCCAGTTCAGCCGCTCGCGGCTGGTCGTCGGCCTCTTCCGCTCCATCGAGAAGGCCGCGCTGCGCAACGCCCGCTCGGTCATCGTCATCTGCCGCGCGCTGTTCGACCATGCCGCCGCCGTCACCGATCCCGCCAAGCTGACCCTGATCGAGAACTTCATGGACGACCGCCCCGCCTGCCTGGACGAGGCGAAGGTCCGCGCCCTGCGCGGGCGCTTCGATCCCTGCGGCAAGCGCATCGTCCTCTACGCCGGCACGCTGGAGGCCTACCAGGGCATCCCGCTGCTGCTGGACAGCATGGAGCGCCTGGGCGACGAGTACCGCCTGGTGCTCGCCGGCGGCGCCCCGGACCAGGTGGAGGACCTGCGCCGCTCGCTGGCCGGCCGCGGCCTGCAGGAGCGGGTCGTCCTTCTCGGCCGGCAGCCCGCCGCCGAGATGCCGGCCCTGCTTCAGGCGGCCGACGTCCTGGCCTCGCCGCGCTCGCGGGGAACGAACATCCCCCTGAAGGTCTACTCCTACCTGGCCAGCGGCAAGCCGGTCGTGGCCACCGACCTGCCCACGCACACGCAGACCCTCCCCCCCGCGCCGCCGCCGTGGCCGCCGCCGTTCGAGCCGCCGCCGCCGGGCCCGGGGGTCGTCACCGCGGCGTTCTCGAGG
>DAHVOV010000365.1 GCA_027318645.1 Candidatus Aminicenantota bacterium | reverse complement strand
GTGTCATGTAATGGAAAGAAAACCTCCCAGTCCGTCGAGGTTCCACATACGGCTTTCCAGGAAAACCTTACAGCCCGTCGAGGTTCCACGTTCCATGTACCACGTTCCACGTTCAGAAAAAAGCAATAAAAAAGTGCCCTAACATGGAACGTGGAACGTGGCACGTGGAACCTTGAAGGACCGTCGGTCTGAAAGTTCATGGCTAGTCCTGAATTCCTTCGTCTTGTTGGTGGAACCTTGAAGGACCGTCGTACTGAAAGCCACCGAACAGTTCTAGAGCAATTTTCTTTTCTGGTGGAACCTTGAATTCCGCCTGTCGTCCGCCTATTGTCAGGGAGTCATAATGGCGCTTTCGCTGCCGCCCTTCCAGCCGGCGATCACCTGGCCCAGGCGCTTGACGCCCTCCTCGATCTCGGCGTGGCTGGAGTAGGAGAAGTTCATGCGGAAGGAGTTGCGGCCGCCGCCGTCGGGGTAGAACGCCGTGCCCACGACGTAGGCCACCTGCTTCTCGATGGCGCTGTGGAACATCTCGCCGGCGTCCATGTCCTCGGGCAGCGTGACCCACAGGAAGAGGCCGCCCTGGGGCTGGGTCCACCTGAGGCCGCGGAGCTTGGGCATGTACTTGGCGAGCATGGCCAGCATGAAGTCGCGCTTCTCGCGGTAGGCCTTGATGATGACCTCGATCTGCTTGTGCAGCAGGCCGCGGTTCAGGTACTCGTAGAGGATGGCCTGGTTGAAGGGCGGGGAGCACAGGTCGACCGACTGCTTGGCCGTCACCGCCTTCTGGATCAGCTCGTTGGGGCCGGCCATCCAGCCGAGGCGGAAGCCGGGCAGCAGGATCTTGCTGAAGGTGTAGAGGCCGAGGACGCGCTCGGAGTTCATGCCCAGCAGCGACGGCTCGGTCTTGCCCTCGAAGCGCAGCTGGCGGTAGGGGGAGTCCTCGACGATGACCAGGTCGTACTTCTCGGCGATGCGCAGCATCTCCTTGCGCCGCTTGAGGGTCATGGTGATCCCCGAGGGGTTCTGGAAGTCGGGGATCTCGTAGATGAACTTCGGCTTGCTCCCCTTGGCGGCGAGCTTGTCGATCTCGGCCTCGAGCAGGGCCGTCTGCGTCCCCTCGTCGTCCTGCTCGATGCCGATCATCCTCGCCCCGTAGGTGTTGAATGCCTGGATGGCGCCGACGTAAGTGGGGCGGCTGGTCATGACCACGTCGCCCGGATCAATGAAGATCTTGCCGGTCAGGTCCAGCCCCTGCTGCGACGAGGTGACGATCAGCAGGTTGTTGCTGGTGACGTTCACCCCGTCCTTCTGCATCATCTTGGCCAGCTCCTCGCGCAGGCGGGTGTCGCCCTCGGTCGGGCCGTACTGCAGGGCGGTCTTGCCTTCGCGCTCCATGACCACGCGCGCCATCTCCTTGATCTCCTCGACCGGGAACAGGTCGGGGGCGGGCAGGCCGCCGGCGAAGGAGATGATCCCCGGCTTGGCGGTGAGCTTCAGCAGCTCGCGGATCTCGGAGCGCTTCATGGCCTTGGCGTTATTGGAAAAGAACGGTTCGTAGTTGATCATGGCATCCTCCTTTAAGATGCAGCGTATCGTTAAAGGTTAAATCAATTTATAGCCCATCGCGC
>DAHVOV010000359.1 GCA_027318645.1 Candidatus Aminicenantota bacterium | reverse complement strand
GATGTCGCGCGCGCCTCCCCGCTGCTCGGCGCGGCGCACGCGGCCCATGCCTGGCTGGCCGGGGGCGGGAGACGGGCTCCATTGCGGGGCGCACTGATCCGCTTCTGGCAGCAGAGCGGACTGCTGCACCTTCCGGTGCCGATCACCGGGCCGCAGGCCCTCGGCGGCGACCTTCCCTTCGATCGGGAGAGCTGGATCCCGCTTCTGCTCCACGCACTGGCGAACGAGGCCGCGGCCGCCCAGGACCTCCTCCGCGATCTCGAGCGGGCCTGGCAGGTCGCGCGCGCTTCGATCGGCAAGCGGCGCAAGAACAGCCGGGCCGCCATGGCGATCGATATCCTGGCGGCAACCCCGATCATCTCCGCGAAATCGCTTGCCGAACGGCTCGGCATGAACGTGGCGAACGCCCACACCCTGCTCGGCGAGCTGCTCGAAGCCGGGCTGGTCGTCGAGCTGACCCACCGCAGCAAGCGCCGGCTCTTCGGCCTGTCGGGAATGGGCCGGATGCGCGACTACGTGGCGCCGCCGCGCCGGCCGCAGCCGGGGCGGGGAAGGGGGCGGCCCCGGATCGAGCCCGAAATGCCACATTCTGCGCCGCCCGCCGAGCTTCCGCCGGCGCCATCCGGTGGCGTGCTGCCACGGCTCGCGTTCGACTTCAGCGATCTGGAAGAGGCCATGGCGGCAGCCGATGCCGCGATCCGTGAAACCAGGATCAGCCTCGATCGGATCCGTCAGGCCAGACGGCCGGAGACCGACCCTCAATTCGACAGCGCAGATACAGCGTGAATGGGTTGAGCGATACCCGCAGGATGCGTCGCGCCCGGCGGCCTGCCGTTTCCCCCCCGCCGAAGTAAACCGAGAGGTGCTTCTTGCCGGCCGTTGACACTTGATATGACATTCAACCTGGAAGACGTTAGCATATCGCTGCTGCTTGGAAACAGGCTTCGCGCCTTACCTCATCGAGCCTGACGAAAGTGACCATCAAGATATCGGCCAGACCTTGCCGTCGGTGAGCGTGACCGTACAATTTCGAAGTCACAAGGATGAAGCAAAATATGCCCGATCTTTCGGCCTTCCCAGTTACTCGGCGCTGGCCGCCGCAACATCCCGATCTGCTCCAGCTCTATTCGCTGCCGACGCCCAACGGGGTGAAGGTTTCGATCATGCTTGAGGAAATCGGCTTACCTTACGAAGTTCATCTCGTCGACTTCAACAACAACGACCAGAAGACGGCGGAATTCTTGTCGCTCAATCCAAACGGAAGAATTCCGGCGATTCTCGATCCCAATGGACCTGACGGCAAGCCGATGCCGCTGTTCGAGTCCGGCGCAATTTTGCAATATCTCAGTGAAAAGACCGGTAAGCTTATCCCTATCGAGTCCTCACGCCGCTGGCAGACCATCCAATGGGTACACTTCCAAATGGGCGGGATCGGCCCGATGTTTGGGCAGCTGGGCTACTTCCACAAATTCGCGGGTCAGGAGATTGAAGACAAGCGGCCGCTCGAGC
>DAHVOV010000344.1 GCA_027318645.1 Candidatus Aminicenantota bacterium | reverse complement strand
AGACCATGCCGGCGGCGCCGGCGGAAAGCCCCAGCAGGCGCCGGGGGTCGGGAAAGGCGGTGGAGCGCTGGCAGCGGCCGTCGCGGATGACGTACAGGTTCTCGGCGGCCAGGGCCCAGAGCGACCGGTCGACGGCGCTGTAGGCGATGGCGCGCAGGAAGCCGTCGGCGAGGGGCCAGGTGGAGAAGCCTCCGGCGTGCAGCCGGCTCAGGCCGTCCTGGGTGGCGATCCACACGTCGCCGTCGCGGTCCAGCTCCAGGCCGGTGACATAGTTGCCGGCCAGTCCCTCGCGGGTGGTGAAGGTCTGGAAGCGCGTCCCGTCGAACTGGCCCAGCCCCGCCTGGGTGCCGACCCAGATCAGGCCCTGGCGGTCCTGGAGCAGGGCGGTGACGTTGCTCTGCGGCAGGCCTTCCGAGCTGCGGTAGTTGATGAACGGGTAGCGCACGGGGAAAAGCGGCCCGGCCAGGGCCAGCAGCAGCAGGGAAAGGGGGAACAGCCGTTTCATCGCAGGGATTTTAGCACAAGCAGGGCTCGTGGGTAAAGGAGCTCGGCGCACGGCAGACGGCGTACGGCAGACGGTATGCGGCGACAGCACGAGCATGAGTTTGGCGGACGGCGTACGGCAGACGGCGTACGGCAATCGCATGAACAGAAACCTGGCGGACGGCTCTTGAGCTCAATGAAAAGGCGGAGAAAGCTGAGGGAAGGCTGAAGGATAGCGAAGTGACAAATGATTCATGTAAGGGCGTTTCCCGTCCGCCCTACGCCGTATGCCGTATGCCGAGCGCTGTCATTTCTTCTCGCTGACGATCTCCTTCAGCACGCGGGTGAGGAAGCTGTGGAACGAGCGCAGGGTGGGCTCGAACTCGGCCGAGAAGTTGGTGCGGCTGAGGTTGTCGGTATAGCCGAGGAACTCGTTCCAGTCCTTGTAGAGCAGGTAGTTGAGGTCGCTCTCGATGAACTGGTTGATGTCGAACAGGATCTCGGAAGGGGCGATCCGCTCCTTGTGGGTGAAGTAGTCGTTGATCTTGGTGTGCAGGCGGATCAGCTTGCGCTTGACCTCGATCGACTTCTGCCGCCGCGAGACGTACTTCTCGAAGATGCTGCTGCCGCTGATGCCCGGCTTGAACAGCCGCGCCACGGTCTCGATCAGCTCCTGCACGGCCACCTCGGCGATGACCACGATGTTCTGGATCATCTGGCGCTTCTTCAGCTTGCTGCTGTCGCCGTCGAAATAGATGGGCAGCTCGCCCTCCCAGATCTTCTTGTACTCGAGCGGGAAGCTGCGGAAGATCTCGCCGACCGGGCCCAGTCGGCGCTTGAGGTCGGCGTCGGCCTGCAGGCAGGGCCAGAGCACCGACTCGTTGAAGTGGATGAGGTCGTCCATGTTCTTCTTCAGCGCCAGGGCGAGGGGGATGACCGTGTCCAGGTACTTGCTCTTGTCCATGTTGAGCTCGATGAAGTTGTTGATCTTGAGCAGGCGGAAGGAGAGGATGAAGAAGATGCCCAGGTTCTTGCGCAGGTTCTTGTCCTGGCAGGAGGAGATGATGTCCGAGATGTCGGGCTGGTAGATCTTGTCCATCTTGGAGATGAACTGCTTCTTGAGCAGGGAGACCAGGACGGGATTGTTGAGCAGCTCGCGGTGGTACAGCTTCTTGACCGACAGGTAGGCGCGCTGCGAGACCTGGTCCAGGCGCAGGAGCTCGCTGAGCAGGTTGCGGAAGCTCTGCAGGAAGATGCGGAAGCTGTAGAACCAGGACTCGGGGGAGTAGAGCTCCTTCAGGCTGGGGAAGGCCTTGTCCATGTTCTGCTCGAGCATCTTTTCGACCACGTACTCCTCGAAGTTGAGGAAGTAGGTGTCCTTCTTGAAGTCGAGGTCCTTGAGCAGCGCGGTGATGCGCCCGGCGGCCTGGTGCAGCCCGAAGATGTAGGACTCGTAGTTGCGCTCGCCCATGGCGCGGCGGCGGAAGGCCAGGTTCTCCAGGTAGGGCGAGGAGTTGAACTCCTCGATGCTCTCGAACCACAGCTTCAGCTCGAACAGGTTGAGCATCATCTTTTCCTGGTCGATCTTGTCCAGCCAGCCGGCGAAGATCTCCTCCCACTTGCGTTCCGGGGTGAGGGCGCCGCTCTCGCGCGAGAAGAACTCGCCGATGTTTTCCACTTCTCTCTTTTCCATGCCGCGATTGTACGGAATCGCCCGCCCAATTGCAAGCGCGGCCCCGGCCGTGGCCAAACGGGCGCCAATCTGCTATACTGGGGTCCCATGGCCAAGACCGAGCAGCGCATCGCCATCTCCTTCCGCAGCGACCTGAAGTACACCGAGCTGAGCGTCCTGGTGCTGGGCTTCATCCGCAAGCTCCTGGACCTCTCCGAGGATGTGTTCTTCAAGATCGAGATCTCCCTGCGCGAGGCGACCAACAACGCCATCGTCCACGGCAACGGCCGCGACCCGGAGAAGCGGGTGCACGTGGAGTTCCTCTGGGACCGCGAGCGGATGCTCATCCGCGTCCGCGACGAGAACAGCCGCCAGGTGAACCTGCAGGCGCTGGAGGACAGGATCCATGACTGCCAGCTGCTCTCCTTCAGCGGCCGCGGCATCATGATCATCCGCAGCTACATGGACCGCTTCGAGTTCCACTGCCTGCCGGGCGGCAGCGAGGTGGTGATGGAGAAGAAGCTCACGTGACCGTGCTGGCCGTGGACACCACCGCCGGCGACGCCTCCGCCGCCGTGCTGCGCGACGGCGAGACCGCGCTGGAGTGCCGCCTGAGCGCGCGCGACGGCCTGTCGGCGCTGCTGGCCCCGACCCTGGAGTTCCTGCTGCGCTCGCTCGCCCTGGCGCCGGAGCAGGTCGACCTGTACGCCGCCGCCGTCGGGCCCGGGCTGTTCACCGGCATCCGCGTCGGCCTGGCCACGCTGAAGGGGATGAACTTCGCCGCCGGCCGGCCCATGGTCGGCGTGGGCACCCTGGAGGCGCTGGCCTTCCCGTTCGCCGGCGCGCGCCGCACCGTCGTGCCCCTGATCGACGCCCGCCGGGGCCAGCTCTATGCCGCCGCCTACGACTGGGTCGCCGGCGAGATGCGGGAGCGCCTGGCCCCGAGCCTGCTGCCGGCCGACGAGGCCTTGCGGCGGCTGGCGCCGCTCCCCGACGCGCTCTTCGTCGACGGCGGGGAGGGGGACCTGGCCGAGCGCCTGCGCGGCGAGCTCCCCCCCGCCCGCCTGGCCTGCCGGCCACCGTTCCTGGCCGCGGCGGTCGGCCGCCTGGCCCTGGACCGCTTCCGGCGCGGGCGCAGCGCCGGCGACCCGGCGGAACTGCGGCCGCTCTACATCCGCAAGCCCGATGCCGAGACCCTTGGCGAGCGCAACGCCCGCGGGGCGGATTAGGCCGGCGCGCCGCGGCGACCTGGACGCCGTGGCGCGCATCGAGCGCGAGCGCTTCTCCCATCCCTGGAGCCGCGACTACTTCCGCGCCGAGCTGGAGAACGGCGTCGCCCATCTCCTGGTCATCGAGAGCGGCCGGCCGGCGCAGGTCGCCGGCTACCTGCTGTTCTGGCGGCTGGGAGCGGAGCTGGAGCTGCACAAGATCGCCGTGAGCGCCGCCTGCGGGCGCCGCGGGCTGGGCGAGCGCCTGCTGCGGCATTTCCTGGAATGCGGCCGCGAATGGGGCTGCGAGCGCGCCGTCCTCGAGGTGCGCGCCGCCAACGAGGCGGCCGTGCGCCTGTACGAGAAGCACGGCTTCCTGCTGGCCGGGCGGCGCCGCGAGTATTACCGGCAGCCCGTGGAGGACGCCCTGGTCTACGTGCTCGATCTCGCCGGCCGGCCGGGGCTATAGAAAGTCGAGGTCGCGGCGGATGTTCTCCTCGATGCTCATCCTCTCGGCGATCCAGAAGTCCAGGCTGGTCTTGGCGAAGACCGAGATGATGGCCGGGTCGAACTGCGTGCCGGAATGCCTCAGCAGCTCGGCGGCGGCGGAGTCGAAGTTCAGCGCCTTCTTGTAGGGGCGGTCGGAGGTCATGGCGTCGATGGCGTCGGCGACGTGGAAGATGCGCGCCCCCAGGGGGATGTCCTCGCCGGCCAGCCCGGCGGGGTAGCCGCTGCCGTCGAAGGCCTCGTGGTGGTACAGCACCACCTGGGCCGCCTCCTCGAGGAACTTGATGCGCTTGAGGATGTTGTAGCCGATGGTGGGGTGGCCCTTCATGATCTCCCATTCCGCCGCGGAGAGCCCGCCGGGCTTGCGCAGGATGAGGGAACATTCGATGATGAAATCGTGCCAGTTCCCATTCCGCAGAAGAAAGGCGACCCGCTGTGGTTTGCAAAAGATGAACGCCCGCGCCGCGATACCACCCCTGAGGCGCTGGCGAAACTGCGCCCA
>DAHVOV010000340.1 GCA_027318645.1 Candidatus Aminicenantota bacterium | reverse complement strand
GACGCCTGGTTGCCGGCCAGGCCCAGCCGCTCGGTCAGCTTATCCACGCGTGCCAGGCGTTCGGCCTTTTCCGGGTCCAGGCCGGCCAGGGGATAGAGGACCTTCTTCTCGAACTCCAGGCGCTCGTCGCCGGGAAAAAGCAGGTCGATGCCGTAGTTGGCCGTCCCCTCGGCGATGAGCGACTGCGGGCTGAACAGCGGGTAGACCGTGAATTCGATCCAGCCCCGCCCCTTCGCCAGCTTCTCCTCCAGCAGCGCGTTGTACACGTGGTGGCCCGGGTAGCCCTCGTGGGCGGCCCAGCGCAGCGGGGTATCGATGCGCATGGGCAGGTCGGTGTTCACCTCGATGAGGCTGTAGGCGTTCCCCTTGTACCAGTTGTAGGCGCCCCAGGGCTTGTCCTTAACATAGGCAGCGGTGAAGCGTTCACCCGCGGGCAGGTCGATGTGCATCCGCGTGCGCCGGCGGCACTCGGCGATGGCGGCGTCGAAGACCGCCGCGGTCTTGTCCGCGGGCACCTGGAACTCCCGGCGGAAGGCGGCCAGCCTCCCGCTGAGGCTTCCCGGGCCGGGCAGGAGCGTTTCCAGCTCCGCCAGCGACTTGTCGAACTCGACCTGTGGCCGCGCCGGCTCCACGGCGTCGTAGAAGAGGCGCGATTCCCGGTCGAATGAGAACTTCTTTCCCGAAAGGACGTCGACCTGGGCCCTGACCGCGATAAGCTGCTTCTCCAGAAAACTGGCCCGGAGGCGGTCCATGGGGGAGAGGTCTTTTTTCGACTCAGCGCCCAGTTCCCGGAGCAGGGCGTCGGCCTTTTTCCCGAGAGCAGCCGCCGGGAAGCCGCGGCGCAGGGCCGAGTCGTCCAGGGTGACGACCCATTCCTTGGGGCCGTAATAGGCGTCGATGTAGCCCGGGGAATAGGCGCCCACCTCAAGGACCAGCTTGACATAGCCCTCGGTGACCCGGTCCATGATGACGCTGGTCACGGCGGCTTCTGCCGGCGCCAGGATCGCCAGCATCACGGTAGCGGCCAGGAAGGCGGTCTTCTTCATGGGGACTCCTTGCCCCCATTTTCCACGGGCGGGACCTCCCTGTCAATCGGTCTTCGGCTCCGCCTTACAAAGGCCCTGGGCTAGCGGCGCAGGATGACGCCCTCGTGCAGGGCGGTTTCGTTGATGACGAGGGATGCCTGGTTGTTCGTCGTCTTGCATTCCTTCATGTCCCTGATGCTGAGGAAGGAGAAGGTGAACGTCGTGCTCACGCCGTGGCGGAAGGAGCAGTTGAATCCGGTTGTCCACTGGCTGCCCGGGGCCTTGATCCCGGGGGCCGGCTCCAGCCAGTAGTAAAGGACCGTCGTGTTCTGGTACAGCTTGCCCTGCAGCATGGCCCCGTTCGGAATGGCCATGCCGCCGTCGTTCCGCAGAGTCGCCTCCAGCCGGACGTGGTCCCACTTGGTCCCGTCGGCCGAAACGGAGGTTCGGGTCAGTTTGGCCGTAAGGGAGATGACGTTGACGTCCGGGCAGAGGAGCACATGGATGGGGGGAGGCTGCATCCGCGTTGACGGGACCTGCTCCTTTTGTGCATAGGAGCATATGGAGAGCGAAACGAGCAGGACGGAACACATTAGGGCCTGGCGTAGTTTTCGACTTCTCATGCATGCCTCCAGTTGTCGACATTGTTATATATTGGAAACATGACTTTGTCTCAGGGGCCAGGCGTCATGGCCGCGTAGCGCTTATTCAGGGGTGGACAGCGGCAGCTCGATGAAGCTGGCTTGGTCGGGCATGTGGTAAACCCGCTGCACCGCACTCCGGTAGTCATCCGGCTTGGCCCAGAAGATGCTCGGGACGAAGGTCTGCGGATTGCGGTCGTAGAGGGGGAACCAGCTCGATTGGACCTGGACCATGATGCGGTGGCCCTTGAGGAAGACGTGGTTGGCGTTGGGGAGGGCAAAGCGGTAGGCGAGGGGCTGGCCCGGCGGGATGGGCTTGGCGATTTCGAAGCCCTCGCGGTAGCGGCCGCGGAAGATGTCCATGGCCACCGCCAGCTGGTAGCCTCCCATCTCCGGCTGGCCGGCCACTTCATCCGGGTAGACATCGATCAGCTTCACTACCCAGTCGGAGTCGCTGCCGCTGGTGGATGCCGCCAGGTGGACGACTGGCCGGCCGCTGATCTTAAGCGGCGAGTCCAGTGCGTCCGCTAGGAAAACCAGCACGTCGGGGCGCCCCGAGGCTTCACGCTGGTCATCGACCAGCCAGAACGGCCAGGTCAGCCCCTGGTCCGGATAGCCGATGGGACGGATCGGCCGGGCGCGGAAGGGCACCGGCTTGGCCGGGTCCGAGACATACTCCGTCCATGCGGGATCATCATTCTCCGGCGCGGCAAAGCTCAGCCTGCCTCCCGCCCTCAGGTAGAGCGGTCTGGCCTGGGAGCCGGCGGAGCGGGGCGGCCAGGCGGACAGGCGGCGCCAGGCGTTGGCTCCGGTCTCGAACGCGGTCACCGGCGACACCTCGGCTTTGGGCGCGCCGTCCTTAAGGTACTGGTCAAGAAAGGGACGCAGGATCTCGCGGCGGAAGAACAGCGCGGTGTCGCTTCAGAAGCGCAGCGCGCCGAGCGAGCTGCCGTCGCCGATCATCTGGCTGTGACACCAGGGCCCCATGACCAGGAACACCCTGTCGTTGCCGATGTCCTTCGCCTCAAGGGCGGCATAGACAGCGGGGGCGCCGTAGATGTCCTCCTGGTCCCAGAGGCTATGGACGATCATCACCGGCACCTTCAGCGGCAAGGCTGCCAGCACTCTGTCCATCGCCTGCTCGCGCCAGAAGGCGTCATAAGAAGGATGGGCCAGTATCCGGCGCCAGAAGCCGAGCTGCTCCATGCCGTGGCGCCGGCCCAGCTCGCCGGCCGAGACGGCCTGCAGGTAGGTGTCGTAATCGTCGAAATGGCTGTTCCACCATTTCACGTCGCTGCCCCGCGTCGCCACCTGCTCGTAGATGTAGGGAAGATTCTGCTGGCGGAAGGCGCCGTTGTGGAACCAGTCGTCGCCAATCCAGCCGTCGACCATGGGATTCATGGGCACCGCCGCCTTGAGCGCCGGGTGCGGATCGACCAGCGCCATGAGGGGCAGGAAACCGTCATAGGAGATGCCGAGGATGCCGACGCGGCCGTTGCCCTCGGGGATGTTCTTCACCAGCCAGTCAATGGTGTCCCAGGTGTCGGTCGCATGGTCGACCGGGGTGGGATTCAGCGGCCCGCGCAGCGGCCGGTTCATCACGTAGTCGCCCTCGGAGCCGTGCTTGCCGCGCACGTCCTGGACCACGCGGATGTATCCGCCCTCCACGATGACGTCGGTGGCGTTGTCATACCCTTGCAGGACCGGGCCCAGGTGGGCGCTGGCGGCATGGCGGGTCAATGCCGTGGCGTTGTATGGGGTGCGCGTCAGCAGGATCGGGGCGTTCTGGACGCCCTTCGGCACCAGGATGACCGTATGCAGTCTCACGCCGTCGCGCATGGGGATCATCACCTCGCGCCGGACATGGTCGAAGCTGTCGGTGGCCTCAACGAACTTTTCCGGAGTTTCGCTCGGCAGGCCCGGGTAGTTTGCAGGCTTTTTCTTGCCCTGGGCAGCCAGCTGCCCGTTGCACGGCAGCAAGCCGAGCAGCATCGCGAACAGGGCCGGCAGAAGCCAGATGTTGAAAAAGTTAGAAAAAGATCGCCGATTTCCCATCGTGCACCTCCAGGGCCGTCCATTCATCTCGATGACTGAATTATAGATGATTGCACGTTCTTTTTCCCCCTTAACGTCAACCGAGTTCAAAATTGACTCGCTATTGGCCTTGAAGCGGCTCGCGGCAGCAGCCGCGCAGCCACCAATTCGCGAACTGCGAATTGGGAACGCGAGCCTTGCGAGCGGCCGCGAAGCGGTGCGCAACAGCAGTTGCGCATCATCTCCCTTTCCCTCCGAAAAAAAAATTGCAAATTGACACTCATAAAACCCTTTGCTACAATCCCGCCTGGCCGGAGGGATGGCAGAGCGGTCGAATGCGGCGGTCTTGAAAACCGTTG
>DAHVOV010000333.1 GCA_027318645.1 Candidatus Aminicenantota bacterium | reverse complement strand
ACGCCTCCGGCGGGAGCGTTCGCCGCGCACTCTTCCTGTACAACAACGGCTACCTGTACAACAAAACCCGCTACCTGGCCCAGGTCAGCTCATCGATCTACAACCAGGAGCCCAGGGAGGCGGCCGCGGGCGTAGGCCATTAGCGCGCTGCCTCCTACGCCTCCTTTTCTCCAAATTCAGAGGTAGAGAAGGATAAAGGGGTAGAGAGGTAAAGTAAAAAAACTGCCGGGAAAAATCCGGAAATGGCCGTTGCTCTACCCCTCTACCGCTTTACCTCTCTACCTCTCTCTTCTCTGTTTCTGCTCGTTCTTGAACTGCTCCCGCAGGCGGTTGAAGAATTCGAGATAGGCCTCGGTCTTGAAGTCGGGATAGGTCCAGGGCAGGAACTGCAGGCGGCCGTCCTTCAGCACGTACTCCAGGTGGGCGTAGACGCCGTCGCGGAGCGGCACGCGGTGATAGTGGTTCTTGGCGGTGGCGATGACGACGTTGGCCGCGGAGAGAAAGCCGGGGTCGATGTTCACCGTGCGCCGCGAGCCGGCGGCGAGGCGCTCCTCCAGCTCCATGGCGGCGATCTTGACCTCCGGCAGCCGCTCGGGCGGCTGCCAGGGGCGGAAGGCAACGAAGCGCCGCAGCAGCGGCGCGCCCATCTCGCCGCGGTAGTAATCGGTGGCCGCGAAGGGAACGGCCGGGGAACGGAGGCCGGCCTCCCCGAGAAGCTCGCTCATGCCGGCGCAGGCCGCCTCGGCCGGCGGCTCCTCGCGATAGATGAGGCCGATGAAGAACTTCACCCGCTGGAAGCCGCTGCGGTTCGACATGGCGGCGCCGCCGGTTCTCCCCTACTCCTGCCAGCCGAGGACGTACAGCCGGCCGTTGATGAAGGCGGCGGCCCGGCGGCGGTCGGGGGCGACCTGGTGCAGCGCCCCGGCCAGGGCGACCTGGCGGCCGGAGAAGTTCCCCTCCTCGTCCAGCTTGAGCAGCTCGCCGTTGAAGGTGGCGACGTAGACGGCGGTGGGATCGCTGCAGTCGACGATGGCGGCCAGGTCGCGCCGGGAATCGTAGCGGCGGCGGCTGAAGGGCGAAAGGGTGACCCGCTCCAGCGAGGCCTCGCTGAAATACAGCGAGCGGTCCCGCTCGTTCAGCAGGTAGAGCGACCGGCCGTCGGCGTCGGGCACCACGGCCAGGGCGTCGCTGGCGATCTTCTTGTACAGCAGCGAGCGGTAGTTGAATTGGAAGAGGTTGCGCAGCTTGTCGCGGGTGACGACCAGGATCTCGTCGCGCTCGGGGCGGAAGGCAATGAGGTCCAGTGGGGCGTAGTACTTGTCGCCCAGGAACATGCTCTCATCGAAGCGCGTCAGGCGGTCGCGGCGGGCGTCGTAGGCCCAGGCCTGGAAGGCGTTCTTGAGGTCGGAGAGGACGAACAGGAACGCATCCCCGTCGGCGGCGAACTGGATGGACATTTCCACCGCTGACGTGACGTCGAGCCCGCTGCCGCGCTCCAGCAGCTTGGCCACGTCGGCGTTGCGCCGGCTGGCCTCGGCCACGGCCAGGTAGCGGCGCACGGCCGGGATGGGCACGGCGGCCAGCGCCGTCCGCGTGCGCAGCGGCGTCCAGCTCCCGTCGGCGTAGTTGTAGGCGTACACCGGGAAGGGGTAGTTGGGGTAGATGGGCGTCCGGCGCCCGTAGGCGCCGGGGAGCGAGAAGGGCGCGGTGAAGGCCAGCTCGGGGAGGCTGCCGTCGGTGACGTAGGCCGTCGTGCCGGCGCCGTTGTAGGCGACCAGCGCGCTGGCCATGTCCAGGGCGTAGCCGACGACCGGGCTCAGCCGGTAGGCGTCGCGCTCGGCGGTGAGGGTGTAGAGATAGACCTTCTCGTTCTCCACGGCGCTGGTGGCGAAGACGACCTTGTCCAGGCGCGGCGCCGGGTAGAACGCCTGGATGGCGCCCTCGTACTCGAAGGAGCGGATCGTGCGCAGCGTGTCGGCGTCCAACACCAGCAGCCGCTCCTTCTCGCCGCTGCGCAAGGCGCCGGCGGCCAGCAGGCGGCGCGGCCCCAGCCACTGCAGCTTCTTGATGGCGAAGGCCGGGAGCGACGACGGGGCAACGGGGGCGGAGCCGGGGAACGCCGCCTGCAGCTCCGCGGCGGGCATGCCGGCCAGCAGGGCACGGCGGATCCAGTTCGGCACGCTGGCGTCCTTGCGCCGCAGGTGCAGCAGGCCCAGGAGCTTGTTGACCAAGGGGTCCCAGGGGCTCTGGGCAAAGACCTCGTACAGGTAGCGCTCGGCGTCGCGGTCCCGCAGCCCCAGCAGCACCTCGGCGAACGTCAGGCTGTATTCCGGGTTGTAGGCGGGGAACTTGAGCTTGGCCAGCAGCGCCTTGGCCGGGCGCAGCTCGCCGGCGCGCAGCAGCTGCTGGGCCTGCAGCAGCTGCGCCTCGCGCGAGCCGGGCCGGGCGCGCAGCGCCTGCTCGATGTAGCCGGCAACGGCGCAGCCCTCGAGCTTCAGGCAGGCGCGGGCGGCGCCCAGGGCGAAGAAATAGTTCCCCGGCGCGGCATCCGCCTCGGGGCGGATCAGGTCGAAGGCCTTCTGCGCCTCGCCGGCGCGCAGGTACAGGTCGGCCAGCAGGACCTTGAACTCCGGCACCGCGGCGTACTTCATGCTGCGGACGTAGTACTCCTCGGCGGCGGGAAAGTCGCCGCGCACGGCGTACTCGTGCCCCAGGCACAGGTAGGCCGGGGCGTAGCCCGGGTCCATGCGCAGCACCTTGTTCAGGTTGTCGATGGCCAGGGAGTTCCCGACGTCGGCGGTGGCCAGGCTGATGCCGGTCAGCGCCTCCAGGTTGCGATGGTCGCTCTCCAGGTAGTCGCTGAACTGCTTGGTCGCCTCCCACTTGTCGTCCTTCAGCAGCAGGGCGAAGGCGAGGCGGACGGTCGGCTGGCGCCGGCTGGCGAAATGCTCGTCCATGTACTTCTGGGCCAGGTCGGCGTCGCCGATCAGGTAATAGGCGATGGCCCGGGAGAACTCGGTGCTGGCGGGGGCCGCGGCCAGGGCACGGGCCGCGAGCGCCAGCAGGACGAAGCAGACGGCTTTCCTCATGCGGCACCTCGCGGACGATTATAGCACACGAAAGCGGCCGCTGGCGACGCGGCGGCCCCCGCACTTGCCTGGCCGCCGTTTTGCGCTATAATCTGGCCTAGCGAGGTCGCCCGATGGCGTTGAAGCGCTCGATCGCCCTGTTGTGGCTGCTGCTGGCGGCGGCGGCCTGGCCCGCCCGCGCGGCGGACGGGCCTCCCCTGCGCCTGGGCATCTACGACAACCCGCCGATGACCATCAGCGGACGCGCACCCTCGGGCTTCATCGTCGACGTCATCCGCGACTTCGCGCGCCAGCGCGGCCTGCGGCTGGAGTTCGTCCAGGCCCCCTTCCATGAGCTGTTCGACAGGCTGAAGCGCGACGAGGTGGACGTCATCGCCCCCATCGCCTTCAGCGAGGAGCGCCTGGGCTTCCTGAAGTTCAACTCCGAGTCGGTGCTCATCGACTGGTCCAACGTCATCATCGGCGCCGCGGCGAAGTTCACCCTGCCCGCCGACCTGGACGGCCGCCGTATCGGCATCGTGAGCAGCGACTACTACGCCCGGCTCTTCGCCCAGGATTTGCAGCGCCAGGGCGTGCGCCCCGTGTTCCGCGAGTACGACGGCTTCGAGGCCATCGTCCGCGACGTCGCCGCCGGCCGTGTCGACGCCGGCTTCATCGGCCGCTTCAGCCTGTCGCACATCCTGAAGGGCATGCCCTTCCTGCCGCGCGTCAAGGTGATGCCCGGCTCCTACTACCACGAGCCGCTGTTCTTCGGCATCAATCCCCGCCGGGCGGAGCTGGCCGCTCAGCTGGACGACTACCTGCGCCGCGCCAAGCAGACCCCCGGCGGCCGGCTGAACCGCTTCTACGAGAAGTGGCTGGGGCCGACCTTCTTCCAGCGCCGCCTGCTCTTCCTCAACCGCAACATCTGGTGGATGCTGCTGGCGGTCGCCGCCGTCCTGGCCCTGTTCCTCGCCTTCAACCTGCTGCTGCGCGCCCAGGTGCGCCGCAGCGTCCACGAGATCCACCGCCAGAAGACCTACTTCGAGAACCTGTTCAAGACCATGCCCGCCGGCATCGTCATCCTGGACGGCGACTACCGGGTGACGGACATGAACCGCGATTTCGAGAAGTTGTTCGGCTACCCGCTGGGCGAGGCCCGCGGCCGGGACCTCAGCGAGCTGATCAACACCCCCGAGTCGCAGCAGCAGGCGGCCGCGCTGCGCCAGGCGGCGCGGCGCGGCGAGCGGGCCGCGGCCGAGGGCCGGCGGCGCCACCGCGACGGCACGCTGCTCGACGTGCACATCATCGCCTCGCCCATCGTCCTCGACGGCCGGGTGCAGGGGATCCTCGGCATCTTCCTGGACATCACCGAGCGCAAGCGCATGGAAGAGGAGATCATCAAGTCCAAGAACATCGAGTCGGTCGGCGTGCTGGCCGGGGGCATCGCCCACGACTTCAACAACATGCTGACCGGCATCCTGGGCAACATCTCGGTGGCCCGCAAGCTGGCCGCCGGCGGCCCGCTGGACGAGATCCTGGAGAAGGCCGAGCGCTCGGCGCTCAAGGCCAGCGGCCTGACCCGCCAGCTGCTCACCTTCTCCAAGGGGGGCTATCCGGTCAAGAAGACGGTCGACCTGCTCGAGCTCGTGCGCGACTCCATCGACATGGTGATCAGCGGCGGCAACATCCGCGCCCGCCTCCAGGCCGAGGGCCCGCTGCCCCCCTGCGAGGTGGACGTCACCCAGGCCATGCAGGTGATCAACAACCTGCTGCTCAACGCCCGCGAGGCCATGCCGGCGGGGGGCGAGATCGACATCGTTGTCGCCGGCCACCGCCAGGAGAAGGCCGGCATCATGGCTCCCGGCGACTACCTGGCGCTGACGGTGCGCGACCACGGCCCGGGCATCCCCGAGGCCGACCTGCAGCGCATCTTCATCCCCTACTTCACCACCAAGAAGAGCGGCACCGGCCTCGGCCTGGCCATCGCCTACTCCATCGTCACCAAGCACGGCGGCGCCATCCAGGTGCGCTCCGAGAAGGGGCAGGGGGCGGCCTTCACCGTGTACTTCCCGGCCTCCAAGCAGCCCGTCGGCGCCCCGCCGCCGCCGCCGGAGGCCGCCGCCCGCCAGGCGCGGATCCTGTTCATGGACGACGAGGAGATCGTGCGCGAGGTCTTCGCCGACATGCTGCAGGGCACGCCCTACCAGGTCGACCTGGCCGCCGACAGCCAGGAGGCGCTGGAAAAGTTCTCCTCCGCCCGCCAGGCCGGCCTTCCCTACGACCTGGTCTTCCTCGACCTGACCGGTCCCGGCGACATCGGCGGCATCAAGACCCTGGAGCGGATCCGCGCCATCGATTCCCGCGCCCTGGCCGTCGCCGTCAGCGGCTACAGCGTCAGCGAGGTGTCGAGCCACCCCGGCCGCTACCACTTCAACGACTTCCTGGCCAAGCCGTTCCAGACGGACGAGCTCCTGGAGATCATCGCCCGCAATTTGCCCCGAACTGGCAAGAATTCCTGAGTGGTAGTGATAGTGGTAGTGGTAGCAGCAGCAAGCGGACGAACTGAACTCAGAGATTTAGTAATCAGTGATTGGTGATTGGAACGGCATAAGCCGAATTATTGCGGTTACAAATCACGAATCACGAATTACGACAGATCGGTTTTTTAACGTGGAACGTGGTACGTGGTACGTGGAACCTCGACGGACTGGGAGGTTTTCAAGTTAATGCATGGCGCTGTCTTCCCGCTACAAACCCCAGTTCAGCTTTTCGTAAAGCAAATGGTAATAGTTCGTCCCGGGAGCGACCAGCATGAGCAGCGGCCGGGGATGGACGCGCACGCGCAGGGTCTCCTCGAACTGGAACGGCAAGGCCGTCTGCCCGTCGATGGTGACGATGGTGTCCATCTGCGGCGTGAGCAGCCGCACCGACACTTCGGCGTCGTCGGGGACGACGAGCGGGCGGAAGGTCAGCGAGTGCGGGCAGATGGGGGTGATGACGATGCCGTTGACCGCCGGGCTCACGATCGGCCCGCCCGCCGCCAGCGAATAGGCGGTGGAGCCGGTGGGCGTGGCCAGGATGACGCCGTCGCCCTTCATCTCGGCCATGGTGTCGCCGTCGACGGCCAGCAGCAGCTTGACGATGCGGGCGATCGTCCCCTTGTTGACCACCACGTCGTTGAGGGCGGTGTAGGTCTCCTGGCGGAAGTCGACCTGCAGCAGCTTGCGCCGGGAGAGGGCGGCCCGGCCGTCAAGGATGCGCCCCAGCCCCTCGGCCAGCCCCTCCTTCTTCATCGCCGTCAGGAAGCCCAGCGTGCCCAGGTTGAAGCCGGCGACCGGCATCTGGGCCTCGACCGCCAGCCGGGCGATGGAGAGGAAGGTGCCGTCCCCGCCCAGCACGACGATCAGGTCGGTACCCGGCGGCAGCTCGTCGCGCAGGCAGCATTCGCGCGCCCCCAGCAGCCCGGCGGCGGTCTTCTCCAGGATGTACTCCACGCCCTTGGCCCCCAGGACGGCGATGGCCTGGCGCAGGTAGAGGACCACGTCCTGGTGGGGCTTGGCCACGATCACGGCGCGCTTATATTTCGCGAGCATCGGCGATCATTGTATCATCAATCGAGTTTTTTTTCCCCTGGCGCAGCAGGAAGAAGTATTCCTGGTTGCCGCGGCGGCCGCGGACGCCGGCGCGGCACCAGCCGCAGACGCCGTAGTCCAGCTCCTCGATGCGCCGTTTGAGGCGCAGCAGGATGCGGCGCCGCGCCTCGGCGTCGCGCACCACGCCGCCGCGGCCCACGCCGCCGCGCGGCGCCTCGAACTGCGGCTTGACCAGGGCCAGGACCCGCGCCCGGGGGAACGCCGCCAGCGCCGGCAGGACGGCGGCGATGGAGATGAACGACAGGTCCATGACGACCAGGTCGGGGGCGAAGGGGACGTCCTCAGGCAGCAGGAAGCGGGCGTTCTTGCGCAGCAGGGCCAGGCGCGGGTCGGCGCGCAGGCGGGCATCGACCTGGGAGACGGTGACGTCGACCCCCAGCACCCGCGCGGCGCCGTGCTGGAGGAAGAAATCGCTGAAGCCGCCGGTGGAGATGCCAATGTCCAGCACGTTCAGCCCCGCCGTCGCGACGCCCAGCTCGCGGACCGCCCGCTCGATCTTGAGCGCCCCGCGCGATACGTAGGGACAGCGCTCGCGCAGGGCGATGCCGTCGCCACCCGCGACCGGGCGGTCGGGCTTGTCGGCCTTCTGGCCGTTGACCAGGACCTCGCCGGCCATGACCAGGGCCCTGGCCTCCTTCAGGTCGGGAGCCAGGCCCCGCGCCAGCAGCGCCTGGTCGAGACGGGTCTTCTTGACGCTTGCCATCCGCTTGTTTCGGCATCATAGCCCAAAGGCCGCCGGCAGGCAAGCCGGGCTCCTTGACACCTTCCCGACGCGGGGTTTACCATGGCCACGCGCCCCGGGACGCGGGGCCAAGGAGGGGCCATGCGCCTGTTCGTTGTCCTGCTGACCGTTCTTCTCCCGGCCCTGACGTCGTTTCCCGCCGCCGATCCCCTGGCCGTCGATCTACTGGCCCCGCTGGGGCTGCGGGTCAACGCCGCCGGGCCGCTGCTGGTGCACCTGGACCCGGCGCGCGGCCGCCTGGTGGTGGCCAACACCCTCAGCTCGTCGGTGACGCTGATCGACTGCCGCACGCGCGCGCCGCGCAACATCGCCGTCGCCAGCCGCGTTCCGCAGTACCTGAAATCTGAGGCGCTGGCCGTCGACCCGCGCAGCGGCAACGTCTACGTCATCGGCGACCGCACCCTGGAAGTGGTCTTCCCCGACCGCGGCGCCTCCCGCTCGTTCGCCACCGCCGGCCAGTTCGAGATGGTGGCCGTGGACGAGCGCAGCGGCGCCGCCTTCCTGGTCGGGCGCGAGAGCCGGCGCATCGCCCGCGTCGACCTGAAGCGCGGCGCGGTCTCCTACCTGCCCTTCGCCGAAAAGGAGGAACGGGCGCGGAACCTCAACCAGACCCCGCCGCCGCCGCTGCGCAAGGTGGTCTGCGACGGGGCCGCCCGCCTGCTGCTGGCCGTGGACGGCTACAGCGCCACCCTGCATCTGTACGATCCCGGCTCTCTCCGCCGCCTGGGAACGCGGACGCTCGGCCTGGAGGCGGGCGGGCGCTGGCACTTCGCCGGCTACTCCCGCCGCGAGCGGGCCATGGTCCTGGTGGTGGAGACGGCCGGCCGCAAGGTCGTCCAGGCGGCCAAGATCTCGGCCGACCCCGGCCGCGACCGCATCGTCCCCCTGCCCGGCCTCACGGAGGCGGTCGGCGTCCGCTACAGCGAGGAGCGGGACGAGCTGTACATCCCCTACGACAACCACCCCGTCCTGCACGTGGTGGACTTCAAGGAGAGGGGCGACGGCGCCACGCCCGTCAGCGAGGTCATGCTCCCCGCCTACGGCAACGACGCCACCGCCCTGGACGCCGCCAACGGGCGGCTGTATGTGGCCAGCTGGGCCTACGGCGAGGTCGACCAGGTGGACCTTGACGCGCGCCGGCTGCGCCGGCGCTTCCTGCAGGTGCCGGTCCTGCCGCACATGTTCAACATGGAATTCAACCCCGGCGACGGCCGGCTCTACATCCCCCTGGGCGCCACGGCGGTCAACGGCGCCTTCGGCGCGGCGATCACCGTTTTCGAACCCGCCTCCGGCCGGGTGGAGAAGGTCCGCACCGGCTGGGCGCCCCAGGAGCTCCTGCGCCTGCCCGGCAGCGACTCGTTCATGGCCTTCAGCAGCGAGGACCAGATGGCGCGCGTCGAGGCCGACGGCCGCTTCGCCGTCCTTGACCTGCCCGTGCTCTACCCCCACCAGGCGCGGCCCACTCCCGCCGGCAACGTCTACCTGGCCTACGGCCCGCACCAGTCCTACTGGCCGGTGGTCTACATCTGGTCGGCGCGCGACGGCATCCTGGGCATCGACGGCCGCGATCCCTCCTCCTTCTATGACCGCCGCATCCCGCGCCTGGCCCAGGCCATGGCCCTCTCCCCCGGCGGCGCGCTGTTCGCCCTGCAGAACAACTGGGGCGACGAGAAGCAGTTCTACGTGCGCCTGGACGACGAGGTGCGGGCCCCCAACCAGGGGGACATGCGGGTCGAGCTGGAGGACACGGTGAGCCGCGAGACGACCCAGCGCCTGCTGGCCTACGACGCCGGGCGCGACCGGCTCTACGCCGTGCGCTGCGGCGAGCAGGACGGCGACAACGGCATCCTGCAGGTGGTCGACGCCAAGGCCGGAAAGGTCCTGCGCCGCCTTGAGGTGGGGGCGACGCCGACCGGCCTGGCCGTGGGCGGCGAGCACGTCTATGTCGCCAACTTCGACGGCGGCACGGTCTCCGTGGTGCGCAAGGACGACTTTTCCCGGAAAGACGTCCCCTGCGGCAGCCAGCCGCTGAAGGTGGCCCTGGCCGGGGAGACCCTCTACGCGGTCTGCCACGGGGACAACACCCTGTTCACGCTGCCGGCGGAAGGCACGGGCGGACGGCCGCGGTCATTCCCCATCCCCTTTCCCGGCGCCCCCGACCAGCTGGCCTACTGCCAGGGGCAGCTGTGGATCGCCAGCCACTCGAGCAACGAGCTCGCGGTCGGCACCTTCGACCCGGAGACGGGGAAATTCGCCCTGCGCCTGCGCCACCCCTACCCGTACGGGCAGGCGGGGTTCGCGGGCGGCAACAGCTCCTTCTTCCTCCGCGGCCAGTTCGGCGACTGCGTCTACGACCTCTGCCAGGTGCGCGCCGGCGCCGGCCAAAGCGTCTGGGTCAGCGATTTCCTGGCGGGGAAGGTCTTTATTTTCGCCGCAGCGAAATAGGGCCGCTTTCCGCCGTGGGCGCCCGCCAGGAGTCGGCGGCGCGGCGCCGGCGGCCCAGCCAGGCGAAGGCGGCCAGCATAAGGGCCGTGGCCAGCCAATGGCAGGCGAAGAGGACCCAGTGGCCCGGCTGGAAGGCCCGCAGCCACTCGAGCAGCCCCCAGGCGATGAAGAGCAGCCCCCAGGTCCACAGCTTGAGGAAGAGCAGCCAGCGGTCGCCCCTGAGCCAGCGTCCGGCGAGGCGGTCGGCGATGAAGAGGCAGGCGCCGAAGGTGGAGAGGACGATGCCGATGTTGTCGGCGCCGGAGAGGCCGGGCGGGGCGATGGCCACGTACCAGCCCCCGAGGATGGCCCACAGCCCCAGGGCGCCGATGGATACCGGTATCGTCTGCAGGTCGAAACGCAAGCGCATTTGGGTCGGGGCGGCGCGCCCCTCGCTCTCCTTGCCCGACAGGATAGCGCGCGGCGGGCCGCCGGGCAATCGGGAAAATCCTGACCGGGTCCAGCCCGTTTCTTGGGCTCGCAGAGATAGTGTTAGTGCCGATCTGTCCAAAATAACTTTCAGAAGCTGGTAGGACTAAAGCACCAATTTCCAAGCACCAAATTCCAAATAAGCACCAAGCACCAATGTCCAAATGACCAAAACGAAAAGAACAAGCACAACGTTATGCGTTATACGTTATGCGAAGGAAAAAAGACAGCTCTTTCCTATAACGCATAACGGAGTTCTAGGAGGTCGTTCACGCATAACGTTCTTTGTTTGGGTCATTGGAATTTGGAACTTGGAATTTGTTTGAGATTTGGTGCTTGGTGCTTGGAATTTTAGTCTTCCGAGAGCCTAACCTTCTCAAAAATCCGCCTTGGCTAACCCCAAAACCCTTTACTGTGCTTGCAGTCTGTCCAAAAAGTGATTTATTTTGGTCAGCAATGGTCCAAATGTTAGTCCAAAATTGCCGCCCCGGCCCCTTCGTGCTACAATCTCCCCCATGCAGCAGACGATCCTGGAGATCAAGAACCTGAGCAAGAACTACGGCGAGACCGTGGCCCTGGCCAACTTCAGCCTGGACCTGGCCCGGGGCGAGGTGCTCGGCCTGCTCGGCCCCAACGGCGCCGGCAAGACCACCCTCATCTCGATCCTGTCGGGGACCCTGCGCGGCTTCACCGGGTCGGTGCGCTTCCTCGGGCAGGACCTGTTCGCCGACCGCCGCCTGAAGAACCGCATCGGCGTCGTGCCGCAGGAAATGGCCTTCTACGAGGACCTGAGCGCCATGGAGAACCTGCTGTTCTGGGGCGGGCTCTACGACATCGCCGGGAAGGAGCTGAGGCGGCGGGCCCAGGAGCTCCTGGAGCGGGTCGAGCTGAGCGCCCGCGCCCGGGAGCCGGTCAAGAAGTTCTCCGGCGGCATGAAGCGGCGGCTGAACATCGCCATCGGCCTGATCCACCGCCCGGAGCTGCTGCTGCTGGACGAGCCGACCGTGGGCATCGACGTCCAGGCCAAGGTGAGCATCCTGGACATCATCCGCGGCCTCGGCGGCCAGGGCACCTCGGTCGTCTTCACCACCCACCAGCTGGCCGAGGTGGAGCAGAGCTGCTCGCGCATCGCCATCATGGACCAGGGGGCGGTGCTGGCCGCCGGGACGCTGGCCGAGCTCATCCGCATCGTCGGCGAGAAGGAGATCGTCGAGGTCAGCGGCCCGTTCAGCGCCGACGCCTTCTCGGAGGGCATCCGCCGCCTCGGCGGCGACGGCATGGAGATCCTCTCGGTCGGCGACAACCTGGCCATGCTGGCGTTCGCCGACTCGCAGCGCATCCCGGCCATGCTGCAGCACCTGTTCCAGAACCGCCTCGCCGTGGCCGACCTGAAGATCAAGTCGCCCAACCTGGAGGCGGTGTTCCTCAAGATGACCGGCAGGAGCCTCCGCGATTGAGCCGCGCCGCCCTGATCATCGCCAACGACCTCAAGCGCCGCCTGCGCGCGCCCATGGCCACCATCCTCTTCCTGGTCATCCCCCTGGCCATGACCGCCCTGATCGGCGCGATCTTCGATCCCGGCGAGGACAACCGCACGAAGCTGCCGCCCATCAAGCTGCTGGTGGTGGACCAGGACCAGGACATCGCCGCCCGCTTCCTGCTCGGCGCCCTCGACCAGAAGGAGATGAAGGAGATGTTCCAGGTGACGCGGGTCGACGCCGCCGCCGGCGAGCGGCTGATGCGCAAGGGCAAGGCCTCGGCCATGCTGGTCATCCCCGAGCATTTCAGCGACGATCTCGCGGCCCAGCGGCCCAGCGCGCTGGAGGTGGTCAAGAATCCCGCCGAGGAGTTCCTGCCGGGGGTGGCCGAGGAGTTCGCCGCCACCATGGCCGTCGGCTTCTCCGCCATCGCCCAGGTCTTCGCCGACGAGCTGAAGGTGATCCAGGGCGTGCGCCGCCTGTCGCTGGAATCGGTCACCGTCGCCGACCTGACGCCGTTCCTGGAGCGGGCGCGGGCCAAGATCATCGCCCTCAAGTCCTATCTCTCGCCGCTGCTGCTGACCGTGGGCGAGGAGACCACGAAGAAGCCGGGGAAGGAGGACCGCCCCGCCGGCTTCAACATCTTCACCTATATCCTGCCCGGCATGCTGATCATGTTCCTGCTCTTCATCGTCGAGCCCAGCCTGCGCGAGATCCAGAACGAGCGCGCCGACGGCAAGATCCGGCGCATGATGTTCTCGCCGCTCACCGGGCTGGAGCTGGCCGGGGCGCGCATCTTCAGCGGCTGGCTCATCGGCATGCTGGTCGCGCTCCTGGCCATGGCGGCGGGGACGCTGCTCTTCGGCATCGCCTGGGGGAACCTGCTGCTGCAG
>DAHVOV010000309.1 GCA_027318645.1 Candidatus Aminicenantota bacterium | reverse complement strand
TCGCGCCAGTTCGACCTCTGGGCGAGCTTCCGGGAGCCGGACGGATCCTGGGGCGCGCCGGTCAACCTGGGCCCCGAGGTCAACAGCCCGTCGATCGACCTGTGCCCCATGGTCACGGCCGACGGCAAGTACCTGTTCTTCCTCAGCCAGTGGAACGCCTGCTGGGTGTCGACCGACGTCATCGAAAAGCTGCGGCCGGCGGCGCAATGACCTCCCCGGGCGGTCCTTTTCCCGACCTGCCGCGTACAAATGAAAAAGGGGGGAAGATGAATCAAAAGCGGATTCTCATCCTGATCCTTGTGCTGTCAGCCTGCAGCCTGATCGCGAAAAACGAGCCGCGGCCGCCGGCCGGGCCCTATCTCGGCCAGAAGACCCCGGGCCTGACGCCCGAGGTCTTTGCCCCGGGGATCGTCTCCACAGGGCTGGACGAGTTGAACGCCTTCTTCTCCCCCGACGGGAGGGAATTTTATTTCTGTGTGCGCAACATCCAGGGCGCCTCATCGATCTTCCAGATGAAACGAAAGAGGGACGGCTGGTCGCCCCCGCGCCTGCTGTCCTGCGCCTCGCGCTTCGGCGACATCGACGTCAGCATCTCGCCCTCCGGGAATACCCTTCTTTTCAGCTCGCTCCGCCCGCGGCCGGGCGGGACGGAGGCGTCCCAAGACAACGACTTCTGGATGGCAACGCGGCGAAAAGACGGCTGGGGAGAGGCCGTTCACCTGGGGCCGGCCGTCAACTCCTCCAGCCACGACTATTATCCGGTCATGACCGGCAGCGGCGTTCTCTACTTCTCGAGCCAGCGCGAAGGCCCTGGCGCCAACGACATCTTCCGCTCGGAAGCGATCGGCGGCGTCTATGCCGCGGCGGTCAAGCTCGGCGACGCCGTCAACACCAGCGATCGCGAATTCGATCCCTACGTCTCTCCCGCCGAGGACCTGCTGATTTTCGCCTCCAACCGTCCGGGGGGCATGGGTGGCAGCGACCTGTATGCCTGCTTCCGCGGCGCCGACGGCTCCTGGACCGCGGCGGTCAACCTGGGGGCTGCGGTCAACTCCCCCGGCCCCGAGTTCGCACCGGCGCTGACGCCGGACGGGAAATACCTTTTCTTTACCAGCTATCGCATCCAGCAGGACCCTGCCCCCGGGGCACCCGTCGATCTGGCTGGATTTGTCAAGGCGCACAACCTCCCGGGCAACGGCCTGGGGGACATCTACTGGGTCAGCGCGGACATTGTCCAGCATCTGCGTCCGTCCCGAACGGCGCCGGCTCATGACGGCGGCGAAGGAGAAAAACGTTGAAAAGAATGGTGCTGTGGCTCGCAGCGGCCCTGCTGGTCGCCTCATTCTGCGTCCCCGCCCAAACCACGACGGCAAACCCGTACCGGACGGAGCGCCTGAGCGAGCGGGTCCTGCTGCTCAGGGAGGACTCTCCGATGGAGAACCTGGTCGTGGCGATCGCCACAAGGAAGGGCGTCGTGGTCGTCGACTCGACCGGTTCCCCGGCCACCGCCGCATGGTTCCGCGCCGCCGTGGAGAGGGAATTCAAGCGCAGCGATTTTTCGCACCTGATCCTAACCCATCCGCACTGGGACCACGCCTTCGGATGCCAGGGCTTTCCGGGGGCGAGCGTCGTCATCCATGAGAACGGCGTCCAGGCGCTGGCCGGCAGCGGGACGGCCGCCGAGGGGATTGCCGCCGGATCACGCGACCGGCTCGCCGCCTTGCGCAAGGAATTGGCGGCGCTGAAGCCCGACGTGAAGCGGAAAGCCGAGATCGGGAGCGACATCGCGTTCAGAGAACGGATCATCCAGGGCCTCTCCGCCGGTTTCGCGCCCTCCCCGGCCACGCTCTCGTTTTCCGATGAAATGACCCTGAACATGGGCGACGTCTCCTTTCACCTCGTATTTTTCGGCAGGGCGCACTCCGGCAGCGACATCCTGATCCACATCCCCGAGGAGAAGATCCTGATCACCGGGGACCTCTTCCTGGACAAGGGATGGCTGCCCTTGTTCGCGGGCATGGACGTCCTGGACATCCCGCGCTGGATCGACGTGCTGAACAAGCTGTTCGCCGATCCGGCGGGATTCGTCACCGTGATACCGGGCCACCGCGGCACATGGCGCCGGGAAAAGCTGGCCATGTGGAAGGAGTACATCGAGAGCCTCTGGGCGGGAGTCCAGGCGGCCAAGCGCGAGCAACTGACCTTCGCCGAGGCGGCGATCCGCCTGCCGCTCGCGGAGCGCTACCGTTACGTGACGGAACTGGGGCACACGGAGGAGGCGCTGCAGCGCTTCCACCAGAGGAACGTCGCCGCCTTCTGGCGGCAGCTGCTGATCCCCGTCGTCCCGATGATGGATGAGATCCTGGCCAAAAGCGGCATGCAGGCCGCCATCGACCAGTGCCGGACGCTGAGGAAAACAAAGCCCGAGCAATACAATTTCGGGGAAAGCGGGCTGAACCGCTACGGCTACCAGCTGCTGGGCCGGGGGGACAAGGCCTCGGCCGTCGAGCTGTTTCGCTTCATCGCCGAGCTCTATCCGGATTCCGCCAATGCCTACGACAGCCTGGGCGAGTCGTACATGGAAAGCGGCGACAAGGAGCGCGCGATCGCGAATTACGAGAAGTCGCTGCAGCTGGACCCGGAAAATGACAACGCCCGGGAGATGCTGAAACGCCTGCGCCGGGACAAATGAATGAACGAGCGATGATCCCTGGAACCCGAAGGACTCCGGACAAGGGGGCGATGGCGCCGGCATGGAACTTCCCTGCCGATGCCGGCGTAGAATACCCGGGGGGTGAAGCATGAAACCATCCGTGGCGTGGATCATCCTGTGCGCGCTTTCGGCGACCGCCGTCGCGGCCGACGCGCCGTTTCCCGCGCTGAGCGGGCCCTATCTCGGCCAGAAGACCCCGGGCCTGGCGCCCGAGGTCTTCGCCCCGGGGATCGTCTCCACCGGGCTCAACACCCGCGACATCGCCATCGCGCCCGACGGCCGGGAGATCTATTTCTGCGTCAACGCGGGCGGCTACACCTTCGCCACCATCCTGGTCACGCGGCTGCGCAACGGCGCCTGGAGCGCTCCCGAGGTGCTGGAGCACATGGAGGACCCGCGCTGGATCAACGGCGAGCCGTGCCTGTCCGCCGACGGCGCCCGGCTTTTCTTCTATTCCAACCGCCCCGATCCGGCCAAGAACGAGGAGAAGGGGGATGACGACATCTGGGTGATGGAGCGCCGCGGCGACGGCTGGGGCGAGCCGCGCAACCTGGGCGCGCCGGTGAGCTCGGACGTCCCCGAGTTCTTCCCCTCGCTCACCCGCGACGGCTCGATCTACTTCACCCGCCGCGAGCCGTCGGGCGTCGAGCACATCTTCCGCTCCCGGCTGAAGGACGGCCGCTACCTGGAGCCGGAGAAGCTCCCCGCGCAGGTCAACTCGGGGCAGACCCGCTTCAACGCCTTCGTCGCCCCCGGCGAGGACTGGATCATCGTCCCGACCTTCGGCCGCACGGATTCCCTGGGCGCGACCGACTACTACATCTCCTTCCGCTCGGGCGACGGCGCCTGGTCGGAGGCGGTGAACATGGGCGCGGCGATCAACAGCCGCGGCGGCAGCGAGTACTCGGCGAGCCTCTCCCCTGACGGCAAATACCTGTTCTTCATGTCGTCGCGGGTCCCGCCCCGGGAGCAGTGGCCGGAAAAGCTGAGCGCCGCCTGGCTGCGGCGCCTGGCCGCCGAGCCCGGGATCGACAACACGTCCATTTATTGGGTCGACGCCCGCATCATCGAGGCCTTGCGGCCGAAGGGCCCGGCCCGGCCGTGACAGGGAGGCAAGCGCCATGAACGACGCCATTTCGTATCGAACGATCGACTGGTCGACGGTCCCGCCCGAGGAGCACAAGGGGGAAACCGGGACCTCCTGGTGGCGCACGCTGCAGCTTCCCGGGCTGCGCGTCCGCCTCGTCGAGTACTCCCCGAACTACCTGGCCGACCACTGGTGCCGCAAGGGGCACATCGTCCACTGCCTGGCCGGCGAGTTCGTCAGCGAACTGGAGGACGGGCCGGCGACCGCCATGCGCGAAGGCATGACCTACGTCGTCTCCGACGGGGCCAGCTCGCACCGCTCGCGGACCGAGCACGGGGCGATCCTGCTGATCGTCGACGGCGACTTCCTCGGGGCAGCGCGATGAGCGGCAGGAGGCGGACCGTGACCGCCCGGAAGGGCTGGAGCCTGCTCCTGGCCGCGCTGCTGATCGCCGCCGGGTGCGCGAAAAGCGGGGCGCAGCGCCTGGCGAAGGTCAGGCGGGACGCGGCGGCGCTGGCCAAGGCGGGAAAGGCCGGGGAGGCCCTGGCCCTGCTGGACGAGGCGCAATTCCAGGCCTTGCAGGCGGGTCGCTTCCAGGATGACCTGGAGCTTTCCCTGCAGATCGAGGAACTGTCGCAGGCGACGTCGGCGCGGAAATCGCCCTGGAACTGCCTGAAGATCGCCGAAGCCTACCTGGGCCTCGGCGACAGGGCCAAGGGGCTGGAATGGCTGGAACGGTCGGTCTACGAGCGGGACTTCATGAACCTGGATGTTCTTGCCGGGCCGCCGTTCGCCGCGCTGAAGGATGACCCGCGGCACGGAGCCCTCCTGGCCGCGGCGCGGGCCAAGATCGGCCTTGACCGCGAGGCCAGGGATTTCCAGGTTCCCCTGCTGGACGGCACGACGTTCCGCCTCTCCGACCAGAAGGGAAAGGTGGTCCTGGTCGACTTCTGGGACGTGAGGTGCCCGCCCTGCCGCAAGGAGATGCCCCGGCTGAAGGCGATGTTCGGCGAATTCCGGGACCGCGGCCTGGTGATCCTCGGCATCAGCCTGGACACCGACCGGCAGCTCCTCGCCGACTATCTCAGGGAAACGGCGCCGACATGGAACATGGCCTGCTCGTTCAGGGGCTGGGGCGACGATACGGCCAAGATGTACAAGGTCAGCGCCACGCCCTCCACCTGGCTGATCGACCGCGGCGGGGTCCTGCGCTTTTTCAACCTGCGCGGCGAGACGCTGGAACGCGCCGTCTCCGACCTGCTGCGGGAAACATGAAGCGCACGCTGAACGGGCGCCTGGAGGAATCATGAAACTGCGGAACCTCATCCTGATCCATCTGGCTGTCTCCGCCCTGGCCATTGCCCGGCCAACGACCGCCGATTTCACTGCCGGGCAGTGGGAGCTGGGCCAGGCCAGGGTGGTCGAGCATCTGGGGCGCACGGCCCTGATGGGAACGGCCTTCCTGAAGAACGTCTCGCTGCGCAACGGCGTCATCGAGGTGGACGTCGCCACCACGGCGCGGTCGCGCTCCTATCCCGGGCTGCTCTTCCGCGTCCAGGACGCCGGCAACTATGAGCGCATATACGTGCGGCCGCACCGCTCGCCGTTCTATGACGACGTCCTGCAGTACGGGCCGGTCTTCAACGGCGTCGACAGCTGGCAGCTCTACAACGGCGCCGGCCTGACCGCCGCCCTGGACGTCCTGCCCGACCGCTGGAACCGTCTCAAGGTCGTGGTCGCCGGCGGCCAGGCGCAGGTCTTCTGGAACGACCTGCCCGAGACGGTCCTGGCCATCGACGAGCTGGCCCGCGGCGAGAGCGCCGGCGGCATCGGCCTGGCCGGCCCCCTGGACGGCACGGCCTTCTTCTCCGACCTGCGCTGGACGGCCGACGAAGGCCTGGCGCTGCCCCCGCCGCCGCCGCGCCCCCCCATGCCCGGCATCCTGGCGAACTGGGAGGTCTCCGCCCCCTTCCCCGCCATCGGGATCGAGTTCCCGAAATACCCTGCGGAGCGGATCGCGGCCGCCGCCTGGAAGCCGGCCGCGGCCGACGCCCGGGGCATGGTCGACGTCTCCCGCCTCTATCCGCGAGGGTCGCGGGCCGGGGACTGCGTCCTGGCCCGCACCCGCCTCGCGGCGGAGGACGACGGGCCGCTGCGCGTGCAGTTCGGCTACAGCGACATCGTCACCGTCTTCCTGAACGGCCGGCCGCTCTATTCCGGCAACTCGATCTACCAGTCGCGCGACCGCTCGTTCCTGGGCATCGTCGGCTTTCAGGATGAGCTGTACCTGCCCCTGCGCAAGGGGGAGAACGAGCTGCTGCTGCTGCTCGGCGAGACGTCGGGCGGCTGGGGCTTCTGCTTCCGCCGCGGCGACGAGGTCTTCGTCCATCCGTCCCTGCGCCGGGAATGGGAGCTGAAATCCGGGCTGGCGCTGCCGGAGGCCGTGGCCTGGGACCCGGCGTCGGGCGACTGCTTCGTCTCGAATTACTTCAACGAAGGCCGCGAGTACCTCTCCCGGGTCTCCGCCGCCGGCGAGGTCATCGAGCGCGAATGGCTCGCCGGGCTGCGCATGCCCACCGGCCTGCGGGTGAAGGGGAACACGCTCTACGCCGTCGACCGCTCGGGGCTCAACCTCATCGACATTCGCCGGCGGCGGATCGTGAGGACGATCCCGCTGCCCGGGGTGCGCATGGCCAACGACGTGGCCATCGACCGGGCAGGGAACGTCTACGTTTCCGACACTCCCGCCGGGATCGTCTTCCGCCTGCGCGGGGAGACGCTCGAGCCCTGGCTGAAGGGGCTGGACCGGCCCAACGCCCTGCTGGGCGAGCGGGACCGGCTGCTGGTCGGCCAGAACGGGAAGGTCGTCGCCGTGGACCTGGGGAGCGGGGAAACGCGCGAACTGGCGCGCTTCGACCGCCAGGCCAACGTCGACGGCGTGGAGCCCGACGGCCGGGGCGGCTACCTGGTCGGCGACCACAACGGCCGGCTCTACCGGCTGTCGGCCGCGGGCGCCACGACCCTGCTGCTCGACACCTCCACCCCCGGCGGGAAGATCGCCGACTTCGCCTACGTCCCCGCGCTGAAGCGGCTGCTCATTCCCACCTTCGACGGCAACGCCGTCGCGGCCTATTCACTGGAGCGGCCATGAATAAGATTTCCCTGGCGATCCTGTGCCTGATCCTTGCGGCGTTCGTCCCCTTGCCGGGCAAGGACGGCGGCTCCGCGGAGCCGCCGCAGCAGGTGGTGCGGGCGGAGCGCCTGACGGGCAAGGTGCGGGTCGACGGCCGCCTGGAGGAGCCGGATTGGCAGCGGCAGCCGTTCGGCGGCTTCACGCAGCGTGACCCGGACGACGGCCAGCCCTGCTCCGAGAAGACCGACGTCTGGCTGGCCTACGACGACGACGCCATCTACGTGGCCGCGCGCCTCCACGACTCCGAGCCCGACAAGATCATCAGCCTGCTGTCCCGCCGGGACGACTTCGTGGAGGCGGACTATTTCATGTTCTACGTCGACCCCCTCTACGACCGGCGCAGCGGCTTCAAGTTCCTGGTCAACCCCTCGGGCTCGATCACCGACTGCACCATGTACAACGATACCTGGGACGACGCCTCCTGGGACGGGAACTGGGAGGCGGCGGCCCGCATCGACGGGGAGGGCTGGACGGTGGAGATGCGCATCCCCTTCGACCAGCTGCGCTTCAAGAGGAAGGGCCAGGGGGAGGAGTACGTCTGGGGGGTGAACTTCCGGAGGGACATCAAGCGCAAGAACGAGCGGGCGTCGCTGGTCTGGATCCCCAAGACGGAGAACGTGTTCGTCTCGCGCTTCGCCCGCATGGAGGGGATGCGCGACATCGATCCCCGGCCGCTGCGGGAAGCGACCCCCTACGCCATCGCCAAGGCGAACTTCGAGCAGGAGGAGCCCGGCAATCCCTTCCGCACGGGCAGCGAATTCCTGGCCAACGGCGGCGCCGACTTCAAGCTGGGGCTGTCCAGCAGCCTGACCCTGGACCTGACGCTGAACCCCGACTTCGGGCAGGTGGAGGTCGACCCGGCCGTGATCAACCTCTCGGCGGCCGAGAGCTACTACTCCGAGAAGCGCCCCTTCTTCCTCGAGGGGGGACAGATCTTCGAGTTCGGTTCCGGCGGCGCCAGCAACTCCATCGGCGCCAACTGGAGCAATCCCGATCTCTTCTACAGCCGCCGCATCGGGCGGCCGCCGCAGGGCTACGCCGACACGGAGGGCCATGCGGACTATCCGGAATGGACCACGATCCTGGCGGCGGGCAAGCTGAGCGGCACGGTCGGCAAGGGCTGGAAGCTGGGGCTGTTGACGGCCCTGACCCAGCGCGAGTATGCCGAGGTCGACGAAGAAGGGCGACGGTCCGGCTGGGAGGTCGAGCCCTTCGCCGGGTTCTCGGTCCTGCGCCTGCAGAAGGAATTCGCCCAGGGCCGCCAGGGGCTGGGATTCATCGCCACCTCGGTCCTTCGCGACCTGCGCACCGAGGACCTGTCCGGCCTGATGAACCGGCGGGCGTTCAGCTTCGGCCTCGACGGCTGGGCTTTCCTGGACAGGAAGAAGGTCTGGGCGGCGACCGGCTGGCTGGCCGCGACCAGCGTCTCCGGGTCCCGGGAGCAGATCACCGGGCTGCAGCGCTCCTTTCCGCACTACTTCCAGAAGCCCGACGCCGGCTACATGGAGCTGGACGAGGAGGCGACGTCGCTGTCGGGGCTGGCCGGCCGCTTCACGCTGAACAAGGAGAAGGGGAACCTCCTCTTCAACGCCGCGCTGGGCTTCATCTCGCCGGGCTTCGACTCCCGCGACCTGGGCTACCAGTCCCAGGGCGACCTGATCAACGGCCACGTGATGCTGGGCTACCGCTCGTTCACGAAGTGGAAGTTCATCAAGGACTGGGACCTGCTGCTCTTCACCCAGCGCAACTACAACTTCGGCGGCGACCTCATCGGCGAGCAGCGCGTCATCCTGATCAACGACATTACCTTCACCAATTTCTGGACGGCCTACTGGCAGTGGAGCCACAACCCGCCGTGCTGGCACAGCACCCTGACCCGCGGCGGCCCCCTGATGCGCAGGCCCGGCTACGACTGGATCGACTGGGCGGTCTGGAGCAACGGCAACAAGCCGCTGGTGCTCAGCTTCGGCGCCTACCATGCGCTGAGCGGGTGGGGCCTGTCGGAGCACAGCGGCTCGGTCACCCTGCAGTGGAAGCCCAGCTCGAATTTCAACCTGTCGGTTTCGCCCGCGTACGGGGCCGAGAAGAACCCCACCCAGTGGCTGGCCAACGTCGCCGACCCGGTCCAGTCCGCCACCTACGGGACGCGCCACATTTTCGGCAACCTGAGCCAGAGGACGCTCTCCTGCTCCATCCGCCTGAACTGGATCTTCTCGCCCCACCTCAGCCTGCAGGCCTACATCCAGCCCTTCATCGCCGTGGGCGCCTACGACGGCTTCAAGGAGATTCGCCGGCCGCGGAGCTGGGATTTCCTCGAGTACGGCAGCGGCGTCTCGACCCTCGCGCGCCGGGAGGGGCGCCTCCTCATCGACCCGGGCGACGGCGGCGCCCCAATCGTCCTGGCCGATCCCGACTTCAACTACAAGTCGCTGCGGGGGACGGTCGTGCTGCGCTGGGAATACCGGCTGGGCTCGACGCTGTACCTGGTCTGGACGCAGAACCGCGCCGATTTCCAGGACCCGGGGGACCTCTCCCTCGGCCGGGACCTCGGCCACATGCTCCGCGCCACCGGCGACAACATCGTCATGCTTAAGTTCACCTGCCGCTTCAAGATGTGAGCCCATGGGAAGACCGGAAGCCGTCACGAAGGCCGTCCGCGCGCTGGCCGCGCTGCTCCTGTTCCCGGCCCCGCACGCGGCCGTGACGGCGGGCCCGGCCGACGATCCGCCGGCGATCGTCTTCTACTCCGGCCGCAACGGCAACCCGGACATCTACCTGCTCCGGCCGGGAGAGAAGGAGCCGCGCCGGCTGACCGACCACCCGGCCGTCGACCTTTGCCCGGCGCCGTCCCCGGACGGCAGGCGCATCGCCTTCCTGAGCGACCGCGGCGGGAACATGGACATCTACACCATGGACCTCGACGGCGGCGACGTGCGGCGGCTCACCGCCGGGCCGGAGCGCGAAGAGCATCCGCAGTACACCCCCGACGGCCGGCGCATCCTGTTCGTCAGGGACCTCGAGCCGCGGACCGAGATCTGGATCATGGACGCCGACGGCGGCCATCCCCGCCGCCTGACCGACAGCGGCGCCCGCGACGAGCGGCCTTTCATGTCGCCCGACGGCACGAAGCTCATCTTCATGTCCAACCGCGACGGTAATTACGAGATCTACACCATGGCCGCCGACGGCAGCCGGCAGACACGGCTAACGAACACGGAGGAGTGGGAGATCTTCCCGGCCTGGTCGCCCGACGGCAAAGAGATCGCCTATGCCTGCAAGTTCCGCGCCGAGGGACGGATGCAGGGCATGATCCGCGTCAAGAGCGCCGACGGCTCGAACGACCGCGCGATCACCGCCGTCGAGACCCGCGACGAGAACCCCATGTGGTCCCCGGACGGCCGCTTCATCGTCTTCCAGAGCGTGCGCGACGGCAACTTCGAGATCTACCGGATCAACCGCGACGGCGGCGATCCGCTGCGGCTGACCGACCACCCGGCCTGGGACGGCTGGGCGGCGTTCGTCCCGGAACGCAGCAAAAAGTGCCCCTCAAACGTCTATAGGACAGAACCCAACGTGTTCCAAGGAGGAATGCCATGACCAAGACGACCTTGTTGGCCATCCTGTTGCTCATCGCCGCCCCGGGGCTGGCCCCGGCGGCGGAGTCCGTCGCGGGGCTCCCGCTGCACGTGCAGACGCTGGCGCCCGGCGCGGTGCGCGTCTGGGCCGGCGACCACGTCTCGTCGACCGCCGTCTGCGCCGTCGCCACCAAGAAAGGGATCGTGGTGATCGACACCACCAACATCCCGAAGCTGGACGAGGCCTTCCGCAAGGTCATCGCCCGCGAGCTCGGCCGCAACGACTTCGCCTACCTGATCAACACCCACGGCCACGTAGACCACGTCAGCGGCAACGGCGTCTACGCCGACTGCCAGATCGTCGCCCATGAGAGCGTCAAGGGGATGATGGAGGAAATGTTCGCGAATATACCCCGGCGCATCCAGTGGAACGAGGAGTCGCTGCAGGGGCAGAAAGAACGCCTCGCATCGGGAGAGGTGAAGGAAGAGGACAAGGCGGCCGCCGAGGAGCAGCTGGCCTACGAAACGCTCGTCGGCGATTACTTGAAGTCCTCCCCCCGGCCGGCCTTCCCCACGAAAATGTTCCGCGACAAGCTGATCCTGGACTGCGGCGACGTCTCCTTCGAGCTGTACCAGGCCGGCGGCACCCACACCCAGAGCGACATCTTCGTCCTCGCGCCGCAGAAGGGGCTGCTGTTCACCGGCGATATGATGGCCGACAAGTGGCTGACCAACGTCCCGGGCTGCCTGGCCTCGTTCGGGTTCCACTCGGGCGGAACCGAGGATTATCCCGTGCTCCTGAAGAACTGGCAGGCACTCATCGACCGCAAGGGCGAAATCGCGCAGTATATTCCCGGGCATTGGAACGGCGAGCTCTCCGCCGCGGGCTTTCAGGCACGATTCGCGTACGTCAAGGCCATGCTGGCCGGAGTCGCGGGTCTGGCCAAGGCCAACGGCGACATCGACGCCTATCTGGCCGCCCATACCCTGAAGGCGAATTTCCCCGAACTGGCCGCCAGCCCGGGCTTCAATGAACCGACCCACCGGGGCTCCATCAAGTATCTCTACCAGGCCTTTTCAGGGAAAAAGTGGCTGATTGCGACTCTGCAGGAGTCGATCATGAACGATCGTTTCCTGGCGGAGCTCCCCGCCCTGAAGGCCGACATGCTGAAGAACAGGGATCAATACTTCTTCAGCGGGGCCGAGCTGAACAGCATGGGTTATTTCATGCTGCAGCAGCTGAAGAACGTGGATGGCGCCATCGCCATGTTCGGGCTTTACGCCGAGTTCTTCCCCCAGGACTGGAACGCCTGGGACAGCCTCGCCGAGGGCTATTACACCAAGGGCGACAAGCAGAAGGCGCTGGAACTTTACCGCAAGTCGCTGGAGCTGAATCCGGCCAGCGAGAACGGCAAAAAATTCATCGAGCGCATCGAGGGCGAGTTGAAGAAATAGCGGGGTTCACGCGGCGGGTCCCGTTCCCGCGCGCATGGGAGCCGGGGAATCCGGCAAGGAAGCGACTCATGGAGAAGATCGATCAGCTGATCCGGCAGCGCAAATGGGCCAACGGCAAGCTGCTGAAATACAACTCCTCCGTGTTCAAGGCCATCCAGGATCTCGAGCAGGCGACCTTCCGCGACGGCGCCCTGCCCAAGAAGACGAAGGAGCTGATCGCTGTGGGCATCAGCGTGGTCCACAACTGCGAATCGTGCATGCAGTGGCACATCAGCGAAGCCGCCAAGGACGGCGCCAGCGAAAGGGAGATCCTCGAGGCCGTCGAGGTCGCCTTCGAGATGGGCATCGGCCCGGCCACGGTCAACGGCCGCTTCGCCCTGGAGGTCATGGACGAAATGTTCCGGCGGGCACCCGCATAAGCGGGGAAGGGGAAATGAAACGGATCACCTGGGGCCTGGCCATCCTCCAGCTGGCCTGGCTGTCACCGGCAACGGCTCCCGACCGCGAAACGGAGCGGGTCGAGATCACCCGCGTCATCAGCTCGGTGATCGGCTGGGCCAAGGACAAGGACCTGGCGCGGTTCTATGGCTCGATCGCCAACGACGAGGACTACGTCAGCGTCACGCCGGGAAAGCGCGTGATCAAGCGCTTCGAGGACGTGAAGCAGAACGTCCCCTTCTGGATGAGCCCCGACTTCCGCTACGTCCGCCACGAGCTGAAGGACCTGGAGATCACCTTCGCCCGCTGCGGCGAGGTGGCCTGGTTCTTCTGCGTGCTCGACGATATCAACACCTGGAAGGGCGAGCCGGCCAGCTGGGAGAACGCGCGCTGGACCGGCGTGGTGGAGAAGCGCGACGGCAAGTGGGTCGTCGTATCCCAGCACTTCTCCTTCGCGAAGGAGTGAGGGAGGGCCGGCCGCGCCCTCCAGGGACGGAGCATTATCCCCCCCGGCGGGGACGGAGGAATACATGAGAAGAATGTACTGCGCCCTGGTGCTGATCGCCTCATTCGCGGGCGTCTGCCTGAACGCCGCCGCTGGGGAACCGGCCGAGCAGGCGGCGGTGAAGAAGGCCATCGAGCAGTCGATCGGCTGGGCCGTCGAGAAGGACTTCGAGGCCATGTTCCGCCTGTGGGGCGACGACCTGTTCCATTTCTGGCTCTTCTCCGACAGCCAGGTGATCGGGCTGGAGAGTTTCAAAAAATACGCCGAGCAGTGGCGCGACCCCGATTTCCGCGGTACGCGCTTCGCGTTCCGCGACCTGCGCATCCGCTTCTCGCGCGCGGGCGACGTGGCCTGGTACTCGTGCTTCCTGGACGACTGCGGCTCCTTCAAGGGCAAGGAGTCGTGCCTGAACGACGTGTTCCAGACAGGCGTCCTGGAGAAGCGCGACGGCCGCTGGGTGCACGTGCTGATGCACGGCTCCTACCCGGTCGACAAGATCCCCGAGAAGTACGTGCGCCATTTCTACAGGGGCCTCTTCCAGGACGCGGAAAAGAAATAACGCCCGGCATCGGCTATAATGGGGCCGTGCACCATTCGCATCCAGGAGAATCGAGCATGAGGATGGATTTCCGGCATCTCAGCCGTCTCGCTATTTGCGCCCTGGCGCTGCTGGCGGCGCCGCGGCCGGGCCGCGCCGCGGGGAAGGCCGGCGCGGGGCCAGCCGCACGCCCGATCGCCGTGGCGACCTACGCCGCCGACGAGGAGCAGCTCCGGGCGGTCCGGGCCCTGGCGCGCAGCATCCGCGAGCGCGGCGGCGCGTTCGCCGGCGCGCCGATCTACGTGTCGGTGCCCGACCCGGCCAGCCTTCCCCTCTCGCGCCTGCAGGGACTGGGGGTGGAGATCCTGCCCCTGGGGATCGATGAGGCGTTCCTGCGCTACCCGCTGGCCGTCAAGGCCTTCGCCGCCGCGCAAGCCGAGGAGAAGGCCCGCCTGGCCGCCGACGCGCTGGTCTGGCTCGATCCCGGCGTCGTGGTGCTGGGCCAGCCCGACGCCTTGGCGCTGGACGGCGGCGCCGACGCGGTCCTGCGGCCGGTCACGCTGGTGAACACCATCGGACAGGCGCCGGGGAAGGAGCCGGACGAATACTGGCGGCCGATCTTTGCGGCGACCGGGCTTCTCGGCAGGAGCCTGCCCGTGCTGGAGACCATCGTCGAGCAGGCGGCGATCCAGCCCTATTACAACTGCGAGGTGTTCGCCTTCAACCCCCGGCTGGGCCTGGCCGGCGAATGGGCCCGCCTGCTTTCCCGTTTCCTGCAGGACGAGGCATACCAGAAAACGGCCTGCACGACCTTCCTGCGCCGGCTCTTCCTGCACCAGGCGGTGCTCAGCGCCGTGATCACGGCCCGGGTGAAGCCCGGGCGGATCCGGCCACTGCCGCTCGCCAGCGGCTACCCCTTCGGCCAGCACGAAAAACTCCCGGCGACAAGAAAGATCGCCTCCCTGGACGAAGCGGCGGCCGTCATCTTCGACCGTACCTGGCAGCAGGACCCGGGCTGGCTGGAGCGCATTCCGTCGGGGACGGCCTTGCGGCGATGGCTGGCGGCCGTTTATGAGGACTATCGCTCGCCGGAAGGAGAAACGCCGCGATGAAGACGCTGCACGTGACGAAGCGGGAGGATTGGCGGCGCTGGCTGCAGGCCAACGGCCGCAGGGAAAAGGAGGTCTGGCTGGTATTCTACAAGCGGCATACCGGCCGGAAGCGGCTGGAGTACGACGACGCGGTGGAGGAGGCGATCTGCTTCGGCTGGATCGACGGCCTCCTCCGCCGCCTGGACGACGAGCGCTACGCGCAGAAGTTCACGCCGCGCCGGCCCGGAGGCAACTGGTCGGACCTCAACATCGCCCGGGCGAAGAAGATGATCGCCGCCGGGCTCATGACGCCGGCCGGATCGTCCTTCATCACGCCGGCCCTCCTGGATCGCCGGCCGCGCCCCTCCCCGGCCCGGGCCGCCGCCGCGAGGCCTTTCCCCGCAACCATCGCCAGGGCCCTGGCCGCTGACGCCAAGGCCGGCGCCTTTTTCGCCGGCCTGGCCCCCTCTTACCGGAACCTGTACGTGGCCTGGGTCGAAAGCGCCAAGAAGGAAGAGACGCGGCAACGGCGCCTCGCCGAGATGCTGGCCTTGCTGCGCGCGGGCCGCAAGCTGGGCTTGAAATAGCCTTCTCTTCCGGGAAACGCCTGTTTTTTCGGATGCGAATCGGATACAATGATCGCCGGCAAGGGCGGCGTCGCCCCGGCGGGAGGAACATGAGCGCCAAGACCGATCACAAGCTTGCCAACCGGCGGCATCAGGCCGCGGGCGTCATACAGAACCTCAGGAAGCGCGGCATGGAGGGGGCCTTTTTCGACACGAGCGCCGAGGCGGTGCGGGACATCTGCGCCGCCATCCCCGCCGGCTCGCTGGTCGGCCTAGGCGGCTCGGAGACGATCGCCGAGACGGGGCTGCTCGCGGCCCTGCGCGGGATGGACATCCGCCTGCTCGACCGCTACCGCGAGGGGATCGCCAAGGCCGAGGTCGACGAGATGCGCCGGCAGGGGCTGCTCGCCGACATCTTCATCACCGGCAGCAACGCCATCACGGCCGACGGCCGGCTGGTCAACATCGACGGCACCGGCAACCGCGTGGCCGCGCTCATTTTCGGCCCCCGCCAGGTGATCGTCGTCGCCGGCATGAACAAGGTGGCCGCCGACCTGGACGCGGCCGTGTCGCGGGCACGCAACACCGCCGCCTCGGCCAACAGCCTGCGCGTGGGCGTCGACACGCCGTGCTCGCACACCGGCTTCTGCCAGGACCCCCACTGCCGGCCGCCGCACCGCATCTGCTGCCAGCTGGTGGTGACCGAGGCGGGCATGGTCCCGGGGCGCATCCGCGTGGTGCTGGTCGGCGAGGACCTGGGCTACTGAGGAGGGACCATGGCCGCGGCACCCGAGGTGCGCATCCGCGCGATGAGGGGGGAGGACGTCGACTTCGCCACCGGCCTGGTCCACGCCGCCGGCTGGGCCAGCGAGAGCATGGACTCCTTCCGCTCCTTCCTGGCCCATGACCCGCAGGGCGGCTTCATCGCCGAGGCGGGCGCCGAGAAGGCGGGCATCTGCATCGCCACCCGCTACGGCCGCAGCGGCTTCATCGGCGAGCTGGTGGTCAGCCGGCACCTGCGGCTGCTTGGCATCGGCCAGCTGCTCTTCCAGCAGGCGCTCGACTACCTGCTCGAGGCCGGCGTGGAGAGCATCGGCCTGGACGGCGACCTGAACGCCGTCTCCTACTACGAGAAGATGGGCTTCCGCAAGGCATGCCGCTCGCTGCGCTTCCGCGGCAAGTTCCGCGGCCGCAAGCACGGCCACGTCCGGCCGCTGCTCCCCGCCGACCTGGACCGCGTGTGCGCGCTGGACCGGGAATTCTTCGCCGCCGACCGCTCCTTCTTCCTGCGCCGCCGCCTGGAGACCTTCCCGCGCATGTGCCTGGTGGCCGAGCGCGCCGGCGAGGTCCGCGGCTGGATCATGGCCCGGCCCGGCGACGGCCTGCTGGCGGTCGGGCCCTGGGCCGCCCTGGCGCCCGAGGAGGCGCCGCCGCTGCTGGAGCACCTGGCCGCCGAGCATGGCACCGAGGCATTGCGCGTGGGCGTGCTCGAGCGCAACCTCGACGCGGCGCGCCTGCTGCGCTCCTGGCCGGGCATGGCCGAGGGGATCCACTCCTGGCGCATGGTGCGCCGCGGCGGGGATGCCGCCGGCAGCGGACCGCAGGGGCTCCTGGGCGACCACCCGGCGCTCTACGCCATCGGCTCAGGGGCCAAGGGCTGAGATCGCGCATGGCCGCCGCGAGGCCGATCGCCGTTCTCGCCGACATCCACGGCAACCGCTGGGCCCTGGAGGCGGTCCTGGAGGACGCCCGCCGGCGCGGCATCCGCCGACTGGTCAACCTCGGCGACTGCCTGTACGGCCCCCTGGACCCGGCGGGAACCGCCGACCGGCTCATGGCCCTGGGCATGCCGACGGCGCGCGGCAACGAGGACCGCATCCTGCTCGACGACCCGGCCCGGCATCCCGATTCCCCCAGCCTGGCCTTCTGCCGGTCCGAGCTGGGGCCGGCGCACCTGCGCTGGCTGCGCGAACTCCCCTTGACGGCCGTCCACGAGGCCGGCCTTTTCCTCTGCCACGGCTCGCCGCGCGCCGACGACGAGTACCTCCTGTGGGAGGTCACGGCCGCCGGGGCGCAACGACTCCCCGCCGCTGCCGTCTCCAGCCGCCTGCCGGGGATCGCGCAGCCGGTCGTGCTGTGCGGCCACGACCACCTGCCGGCGCGCCTCGACCTCGGCCGCGGGCGGGCCGTCCTCGACCCGGGCAGCGTCGGCCTGCCCGCCTACCGCGACGATCATCCCTTCCCGCATGCGATGGAGACGGGATCGCCTCATTCCCGCTACGCCATCCTCCGCCGCTCGCCGGCGGGATGGGCGGCAGAATTCGTCGCCGTGCCCTATGACCACGAGAGCGCTGCCGCCGCGGCGGAGCGGAACGGCCGCCCCGACTGGGCCCATGCCCTGCGCACCGGCCTCGCCGCCGTGCCGGGCGGTGCGCCCGGCACCTGATCCCGCCATGGAGATCCCGCTCTCTGCGGAGGACCACGCGTTCATTTCCGTGGACTTTTACCTCTTTTTCGCACAGCGGGCCGGGCGGCGCCGCACCGCCCCCCTGCGAAATCCCCATGGCAATGGATTTTTTCTTGGCACTCAACTTGCATGTCGTCTCATTTCACCCATCCTTAAGGAGGTTCCATGAAAGGTCGAACCGTCTGCACCGTAGCGTTGCTGCTGATCCTGGCCGGCGCCGTCCTGTCGCCTGCCCAGGCCGCCCCGATCAAGCCGGTCAAGCTCGGGGACCGCTTCCCGGACGTCACCTTGCCCGCGGCGCAGGGCGGCGAGGTGGCGCTGTCGTCCCTGCGGGGAAAGAACGTCCTGATCGTGTTCCCCCGCGGCCGCGTCGACGACCACTGGTGCCAGCTCTGCCACTATCAATACGCCGAGCTGGCCGACCTGGAGAAGACGCTCCAGTTCCGCAGGAAGTACGGCCTGGAGGTCCTGTTCGTCCTGCCGTACGACATGGCGACGGTGAAGCACTGGGTCGAGATCTTCCCCGAGCAGATGGCCGTGATCGACAAATGGAAGAACCCAAGCGCCGAGGAGCTCAAGAACCCCCGGGTGAAGGCCTGGGCCGAGCAGGCGCGCCAGCTGCTGCCGAAGGACCTGGCCATGACCAAGGAGAGCCTCTTCCTCCCCTTCCCCATCCTGGCCGACGGCGGTCGTGAGCTCTCCCAGGGGCTGCAGCTCTTCACCCTGTTCTGGGACTACAGCTACGTCGAGCAGAACATGGCCACGGTCTTCATCCTCGACAGGGAGGGGACGGTGCGCTTCAAGTACTTCAGCCAGGGGACGACCGACCGCCCCGGCGCCGAGTACCTGCTGAAGTTCGTCGAGCGCATGCTCTAGGCAAGATCGAGTGAATAGTGAAAAGTGAAAAGTGAAGAGCAGCGGGCGCTGGCCCGCCGGCTTTTTCCTCCTTCTCTCTTCAGGCTCTTTCACTTTTCACTCTTTCACTTTCACCATGCTGCATTGCCCCGCCGCACTCCCTGGGGTATAATCCGCGGCACGTGAGCACGACGCCCCCATGAACGACAACCTGCTGCGCACGACGCTGGCCATCCTGCTGCCCATCGCCTTCGGCTGGCTGCTGAAGAAGGCCCGCGTCTTCCGCGACAACGAGGTGGCCGCCCTGCGCAAGTTCGTCGTGCGCGTGGCCCTGCCCTTCCTGATCTTCCAGAACCTCTACCGCGCCGACACCGGCAGCCTGAGCCAGGCCCTGCCCATCATCCTGGGCTTCATCCTGCTGACCGGCCTCTATACCGCGGCCTCGCTGCTGGTCGCCCCGCTGGTGCAAGGGAACGACCAGCAGAAGCTGACCTTCGCCTTCTCGGTCTTCGCCGGCAACTACGCCTTCCTGGGCTGGGGCGTGATCGCCTCCTTCTTCGGCGCCGCCGCCCTCACCCGCGCCGTGTTCTTCTCCATGTTCTTCTGGCCGGTGTTCCTCACCTGCGGCTTCCTCCTGCGCCGGCGCTTCTGCGTGGACTGCACCCCGGAGTCGCGGGGCGGCGCCGGCTTCCTGAAGGTGCTCCTGCGCCACGCCGGCGTCCCCCTGGGGACGGCCGCCTCGGCGCTGGGGCTCAACGTCGCCGGCGTGCGCCTGCCCGGCGTCGTCACGGACTTCGTCGCCCAGTTCGCCGTCCTGGCCATCCCCCTCATCCTGTTCGCCATCGGCCAGAACCTGGTGCTGCTCATGCCGGCCGCCCGGCTGCGCCTGGTGCTGTCGGCCTCCTTCTTCCGCCTCGTCGGCGGCTTCGCCCTGGGCCTGGCGACGGTGGCCGCACTCTGCCTGCTGTTCCGCGTCGACGACCTGAGCCGGCGGGTGATCCTGCTGCAGGCGGTGATGCCGACCGCGACCATGGCCACCTTCTTCGGCGAGTACGTCCCGCTCGACGAGACGCTGCTGGCGGGCATCATCGCCGTCTCGACGCTGCTCTCCCTGGTCACCCTGCCGCTGTGGGTGCTGGCCATCCACGCCATAGTTCACTGAACTCGGTTTACGGCGAACGGCGTACGGCAGACGGCGGACGGAGGAAACGAGCCATCGTGACGCATAACAGGCAATCGCTGGGGAGCGACCCCTTTCCGCCCTCACTGAGCTTCGCGCATCACAACAATCCGTAAAGATCGCCGCCGCTGCAATCATGCCCATGTATAGCTTGATTTCATGCCGATTCTTCTCACGCGTCACGATCGGTCAAACGACATCGCTTCCCTGCGCGTCCCCCGGGTGGTACAATGGGACCGAGGGAGGAAGGCATGAAGATCAGCGCCAGGAACGTGTTCAAGGGCAAGGTGGCCGAGGTCCGGGACGGCAAGGTCAACACCGAGGTGGTCCTCGAGGTCGCCGGCGGCATCAAGGTCGTGGCCATGATCTCGAAGGAATCGGCCGAGCACCTGGGCCTCAGGAAAGGCAAGGCGGCATATGCCGTGATCAAGGCCAGCTCGGTGATGGTGGCCGTGGACTGACAGGAATTCGGCGCACGGCACACGGCGTACGGCATACGGTAACCGCACCGGATTGATCTATCACCATTTCTCATTCCTCATCGCCCATCACGGCGGCTCGCTGCGTAAAGTTCAAAAACTCCCAGAGTCCGCTTTTTTGCTGCTGCCGTCCGCCGTACGCCGCGGCGGACACGTCCGTGCCGCCGGCCGTACGCCAATTTGAAATATCGTTGACTTAGAGATTATTTTCTTCTATACTCTGCGCTGACTCCGAGCCGCTCGGGCTACCGCCTTCGGGCCATGCCTGCCGGCCGCCAGGGTGCGATTGGAAACGGTCGCGCCTTCCGTCCTTGAAAAGGAGGTCTGAATGAAGCCGTGCACGCCGTCCGATCCATCGCCGCAGGCCTCCGCTCCCCGATCCGCACATGGAGGTCCCATAAAATGAATAAAACGTTCGTCGCCATCCTGTGCCTCTTCCTGTTCGTCCCCTTCCTCGCCGCCGAGGAGGAGAGCGCGGAGAAGAAGGACAAGGAGAAGGAAGTCGTCCTGCCCATGATCACCGAGTCGGTGACGGTGTCGGCCAAGGTGCCGCGCGAGCTGCCCTACGCCGCCACCAGCGAGCTGAAGCTCGAGAAGATCGAGCCCATCAAGCCCAAGGACCTGGCCGAGATCCTGCCCAGCGCCCCCGGCGCCTACGTCTCCACCGGCGCCAAGAGCGAGTGGGGCGTCAAGCTGCGCGGCCTGGGCACCAGCCGCATCACCCTGCTGTACGACGGCATCCCCATCTACGAGCCCTACTACAACTCCTTCGACCTCAAGGCCATCGCCGCCGACCAGATCGAGTCGGTCAAGGTGCTCAAGGGCGCCACCTCGGTCCTGTACGGCCCCAACGCCATGGGCGGCGTCGTCGACGTGCTGAGCAAGAGGCCGGCGCGCAACCAGTTCAGCCTGCGCCTGGACTACGGCACGCGCCAGACCTACGGCGCCTACGCCAGCGGCGCCCTGCGCGGCCGCAACCTGCTCTTCACCGGCTCGGCGTCGCGCGAGGCCTCCGACGGCTTCAACTGGGTGAACGCCGGCCATACCGAGCTGCGCAAGAACACCGACTACGAGCGCAACAACGTCGGCGGCAAGCTGTACTACTACCCCGGCAACGGCGCCGAGATCATGGGCGAGGTCAACTACTACCAGTCGGAGTACGGCATCCCCACGGCCACCGCCTATTACAAGCAGCAGTACTGGCGCTTCAAGGACTGGCAGCGCCTGCTGGCCAACGTCGGCGGCAGCTTCCCCCTCTTCGACGGCGGCTACCTCAAGGCGCGCCTGTACTACGTCAAGCACTACAACGTCCTGGACGCCTACAAGAGCGACCAGTTCTCGCAGCTGACCTGGGAGTCGACCTACGACAATTACGCCCTGGGCGCCTTCGTGCTGGGCATGGTGCCGCTGGGCGCGAAGCACCAGCTGAACGCCAGCGCCTCCTACCGCGACGACGACGTCAGCACCCAGTCCTCGCTCACCGCCCCCTGGGAGCACTACGAGCACAAGACCCTTTCGCTGGGCGTGGAGGACCATTTCCGCGTCAGCGACAAGCTCGAGCTGATGGCCGGCGCCAGCCTCGACCACCTGAACAAGCAGGACGGCGAAAACAAGACCACGCTCAACCCCATCCTGGGCGTCAAGTACAATCCCAGCGCCTGGACCGACCTGCACATCACGCTGTCGCAGAAGTCGCGCTTCCCCTCGATGAAGAACCTCTACAGCCTGCCGGAGAACGGCGGCAACCCCGACCTGCGCGACGAGATCGGCACCACCGTCGAACTCGGCTTCACCTACGACCGCGGCTGGTTCCTCAGCGGCGCCGTCTTCCACAACCGCATCCGCGACATGATCGAGAGCCGCATCAACGCCGACTTCATCAAGCAGAACATCAACGTGGCCAAGGCGCTCATCAGCGGCTTCGAGCTGGAGGCGCGCAAAGCCTTCGGCCCCGTGGCGCTGGCGGCCGGCTTCACCTACCTCGACACGGAGAACCAGGAGACCGGCGATCGCCTCGACCTCATCCCCGCCGCCCAGCTGAACGCCTCGGTCCGCTTCTCCCGAGCCGACCTGTTCTCGCTGACCGTCTGGGGCATCTACGCCTCCGGCTCCATCTACCACTCCAACGCCGGCATCGTCGAGGTCGATCCCTACGCCGTGGTCAATGCCGTGCTGGAGCGCGCCTTCGGCCCGGTGAGCGTCTATCTGAAGGTGGAGAACCTGCTGGACAACGAGTACTGGAGCGAGCCCGGCTGGCCGATGAAGGCGCGCACGATCGCCGTCGGCGCCCGCTTCTTCATCGAGGCCAAGAAGTAAGCGCCGATGCCGGCACTCGGCACGCTGTACCTGCCGGCGGCGGCGGCCTACGCCGCCGCCCTGCTGCTGCTGGCGCTGGGGCGGCACCGCCCCGCCCGCTGGGTGCTGCGGGCCGCCTTGGCGCTGCACGCCGCCTTCCTGGCGGCGCGCGCCCTGGCGCTGGGCGCGTTCAGCCTCAACGCCGTCTTCGAGGAGCAGGTCTTTCTCCCTTTCTGCCTGGCGGCGATCGCGCTCTGGCTGTGGGGCTCGCGCGGTGAGAACGAGGCGGCGGCGGTGGCCGTGGCGGCCGCCGCGGCCGCCCTGCTCGTCCTGCCCATCGACAAGGGGGTGATCCCGCCCTCGCCCAAGAGCGCCAGCGCGCTGGTGCCGCTGTTCTTCTTCTGCGAGATCCTGGCCCACGCCCTGTTCATCGCCGCCGCGGCCCTGGCCTGCCGCCGCCGCGGGGATCCCTCCCTGGCACCGGCCCACCGCCTCGCCGTCTGGGGCTTCGTCCTCTTCAGCGTCGCCCAGGTCAGCGGCGCCGCCTGGTGCTACCTGGGCTGGTCGGTCCCGTTCCAGTGGAGCTTCCGCCACCTGCACTCGGCGGCCATCTGGTGCGTCTACGCCGCCTACATCCACCTGCGCTTCCTTCCCGGCTGGAGCGAGCGCCGCCGTGCCGCCTACCTGGGCGCCGGCGCGCTGCTGCTGGCCGCCTACCTGGCCGCCCTGCAGTTCGTCGAGGCGGGCCAGCTGCGCATCGGAGGCTGACCATGCTCACGCGCGCATGGAAAACCGCCGCCTCGCTGCGGCTGACCTTCTGGCTGCTGATGCTGGCCGTCCTGTTCTTCGTCATCGGCTCGGTGTACATGCGCATGGAAAAGGAGGTCCTGCCGCTGCTCAACTTCCAGCTGCTCCCAGCCTGGCTCGCGCGCTGGGGCCTCCCGCGCATCGGCCTCTCCTGGTGGCTGTTCGGCCTGCTCTTCACCCTGCTGCTGCTGGGCATCAACACCTTCGCCTGCAGCATCGACCGCCTGGGCCGGCTGCTGCCCCAGCGCCGGCAGATGGCCAGGGGCGAGTTCGCCGTCGCCGTCGTCCCCACGCTGGTGCACCTGGTATTCCTGCTGGTGCTCGGCGGCCACCTGCTCAGCTCGGCCGTTGGCAGCGTGGAGACGGTCTCCTGCGCGCCCGGCCGCGCGGCGTCCCTCGGCGGCGGGCGCTCGCTCGAGGTGCTCGCCGTGCGCTACGACACGCATGCCGCCCCCCCGGCCCTCGCCGGCAAGCTGAAGGGCATGAGCGCCGAGCTGCGCTACCGCGCCCCCGGCGTGGACGAGCGCTTCTTCGCCGCCGTCCTGGCGCCGGTGCGCCGCGCCGGCTACCGCTTCCACCTCGACGCCATCGACAAGTACGCCCGCACCCGCGAGCTGCGCCTCATCGTGCGCCGCGACCCGGGCATCGCCATCATCCTGCCGGGCCTGGCAACGATCATCCTGCTCATGGCCTGGTACTACCTCGCCCTGCGGGGAATCCACGGCAAAACCAACGACAAGGAGTAAAGAAACCATGAAAAAAACCAGCCTGTTCGTCCTGCTGCTCTTCGCGTCCTTCCTGGCCGCCAGCGCCCAGGAGAACAACGACTTCTACGACAACACGCCGGTGAAGAACCTGGCCGGCACCCTGAGCGTCGAGGTGCTCGGCGAGGTGGCCAACCCCGGGCCCGTCGACCTCGCCTCCCTTCCCCGCCATTCGCTCATCGTACGCGAGGCGCGGACCGGGAAGGAGGGGCTGGCGTTCGTCGGCTCCTACCGCTACGACGGGGCCTCGCTCTTCGACATCCTCAAGGAGAAGGTCGTCGCCAAGGGGAACGAGGCCGAGTTCCGCTCGGTCATCGACCTGCTGGTGGCGGTGGAGAACGCCCAGGGCGACAAGGTCGTCCTGAGCTGGGGCGAGATCTACTACCCGACCGCGCTGCACCGCATCCTCATCGCCGACCGCGTCTCGCCGATCATCCCCAGCGAGACCAAGGAGAACTGGCCGCTGCCCGGCGCCATGCGCCTGGTCTGCGGCAACGACCTGATCAGCGAGCGCGTCCTCGAGGCGCCCACCCGCATCACCGTGTTCTCGGCCCCGGTCCATCCCGCCGGCAGGAAGGGCCGGACGCCCCTGTTTTCGCCCGGCATCCAGGTGATCGGCGCCGACGGCCGCGCGTCCGCCTTCCAGGGCATCGCCGCTAAGGCCGAGCGCCGCGTGTTCCCCGCCGTCTTCTACGGCCGCGGCAAGGGCTTCCACGGCATCCAGCGCTTCAACGGCGCGCTGCTGGCCGAGGCGCTGAAGGGGTTCGTGACGCTGGACCCGGAGGCGCTGCGCCGCGGTTACCTGGTCGCCGCCTCGGTCGACGGCTACCGCATCGCCATGAGCTTCAGCGAGCTGTTCAACCGCAACGACCAGGCCGAGTTCCTGCTGGTCGACCGCGGCAAGAGCGCCGACGGCGGCCGCTACGCCATCTTCCCCGCCCCCGACTTCTTCTCCGACCGCGCCGTCAAGGCGGTCAGCCACGTCTATCTCCTGAGCCTTTGATCCCTTCGTAAAAAACGAGGCCCGCCGCTGCCCCCGGGGCAGGGCGGGCCTGCCATTCACGGGAAAATTTCCGGCCTTATTCGGGCTTCTTCTCCTCGGCCTTCTTCTTGGAGCCGGGCGGAGGGGGCGGAGGCGGCAGGATGCGCTTGCCGATCTTCTGCTTGAGCTCTTCGCGCTTCTGCTTCGTGTCCAGGTAGATCTTCATCTGCACGAACTCCTCCTCCATGGCCGCCGCCATCTTGGCGATGGCGTCCTTGTCACCCCAGGCCCAGCGCTCGTAGGTGACGCTCCAGACGAAGTCCTCGAACGCCTTCATGAAGGGGTTCTCCAGCAGCTCGTTCTTGACCACCGGCGTGATGACCATCTTGTAGATCGACAGCATGCGTTTGTAGCGATAGTAGAAGATCTTGTCGACGGTGCCGGCCTCCAGAGACGAGGTGGCGTCGCGCGCCAGCTGCGACAGCCTCTCGTCGACCAGGGCCAGCCCGCCCTTGGTCACCTTCTCCTCCCCCGGCGCTCCCTTCTTCTCGGGGACCAGGTTGTCGAAGAGGGTCAGCAGGGCGTTGAGCAGGGCGTTGCCGTCCTTGACCGCAGCCGCCTCGCCGGTCTCCGCCGGCACAGCGGCCGGCGCAACGTCCGGCGCCGCTGCCGGCGCCGTGCATTCCTCGCCCCGCAGCGCGAAGCCGAACAGCAGTACGAACAGGACCAACAGCGTGCGTTTCATTTTATGCCTCCTGAGCATGGATTTCCTGGAAATGGGTCAGCATGCGCTCGAACGCGTTCTCGCGGATCGCCCGGCCGATGGCGCGCCGCACTTTCTCGGGATCACCGTGCTCCACCGCCGGCCGGGAGGTGGCTTTCGCTCCCGCCGTCGCTTCGCCGCTGGCCTGCGGCCGCAGGGCGGTTTCCGCCAGGGCGGTGAAAAAGGGCGAGACCGTTTCCGGGGCCTCCCGTCCGGCTGCGGGCTCCGCCCGGACGGCCGCAGCATAGAGCAGGGAATCGGCCAGGATCTCGCTGCCCGCAGGCTCCAGGGATGCGCCCTGCAGCCGCCGCGCGCCAGCCAGAGCGCGGCCAGGCCGGCCGCCAGCAGCAGCGAGGCGGCGACGGGCAGCAGCACGAGCCGCAGCCGGCGCGGCGCCGGCGCCGGCGCCGCCTCCGGCGGAGCCAGCGGACTCCGGCGGAACTCCGCCAGCGCGGCCTCCTTTTCAACCGCGATCAGGCGCGCGATGGGGCGCCATTCCCGGTCAATGTCGTTCATGGTGTTCCTCCCGGTAGAAGCGCAGCACGGCCGCCCGCGCCCGGTTCAGGCGCGACATGACCGTGCCGCGGCGGATGCCCAGGGCGGCGGCGATCTCCTCGTAGGGCAGCTCGCCGTACTCGCGCATGACCAGCACGTCGCGCAGGCGGGGCGGCAGGGCGGCGACGGCGCGGCGCACGATGGCGATCTCCTCCTGGCGGCCGGCGAAGGCCTCCGGCGTCTCGCGCTCGACGGCACAGTCCTCGCTCACCGGCTCCTGCGGCCCGCGCGACATGCGCCGCCGCGCCAGGTCGAGGCAGGTGTTGCGGGCGATGCGCATCACCCAGGCCGGCAGGGTGTCCGGCCGCGCTTCCCGGCCGTGCGCCAGCGCCTTGGCGAAGGTCTCCTGGGCCAGGTCGCGGGCGTCGGCGGCGTTGCCCACAAAGCCCAGGCAGAGCAGGAAGACCCTGTCGCGCAGGGCAAGCAGGCTGTCGCGGACGAGGGCATCGGCGTCTTGCGCCGCCTCGACGGGGATCCTCGTCATCTCCATGGCCATGGCCGCTTCCTGCATCATACCCTATTGACGCGCCGGAGAGCAAAAGATTCCCGGCAAATCGTGAAAAGTGAAGGAGTGAATGGTGAAAGAGTCTTGCAGGAAAAAGTGAAAAGTGAAAGAGACTTCCCGAATGGAAAGAAACAGTGAAAGAGTCTGGAACAAGCTGGAGCCATTTTTCTTCAGATAATGCTCTCACACTTTCAACTGACAGTCTCTTCTACTTTTGGCTGCAAGTCTCTTTCACTATTGCCTGGAAGACTCTTTCACTTTTCAATATTCACTCGCGCCCATTATGCTATAATCCCCCTGCAAGTCCACCCAAGGGAGGTGCGCTCTCATGTTCAAGGTCAACGAATACTTCGAGGGCAGGGTCAAGTCGCTGGCGTTCGAAAGCCCGGCCGGGCCGGCCACCATCGGCGTCATGGCGCCGGGGGAATACGAGTTCGGCACGTCGACGCTGGAGATCATGCAGGTGATCAGCGGCCGGCTGACGGTCAAGCTGCCCGGCCGCAAGACCTGGCGCTCGTACGGCCCGGGCAAGACCTTCGCCGTGCCGGCCAAGAAGAAGTTCCAGCTCAAGGTGGCCGAGGAGACCGCCTATCTCTGCCTCTACAAGTAGCCGGGGCGCCCGCCTTGGGGTTCCCCCGGGAAAGGCCCTGAGGTAACGCAGGAGGAAAAAGCCCATGCTCATCGTCTTCGTTCTCTACCTCGCGATCCTGCTGGCCATCACGGCCTTCACGGCCAGGATGTCGAAGAGCGCCAGCGACTTCATCTCCGGCGGCAAGCGCATCGGCGGCGTGGCCATGGCCCTCTCCGAGAGGGCGACCGGCGAGTCGGCCTGGCTCATCCTCGGGCTCACGGGAGAGGCCTACCTGCTAGGCATCCAGGCGATCTGGTTCGCCCTGGGCTGCGTCATCGGCATCCTCTTCATCTGGTTCATGATGGGCAACCGCCTGCGCCGCGAGGCGGAGGCCAGCGGGGCGCTCACGGTCACCAGCATGATCTCGCGCCGGTTCCCGGGCGCCGAGAGGATCATCGGCACCATATCCTCGCTGATCATCATCTTCTTCCTGGTGTTCTACATCACCGCCCAGTTCTACGGCGGCGGCAAGGTGCTCTTCGACACCTTCGGCATCGACCAGACCTGGGGCATCGTGATCGGCTCGCTGGTCGTCGTCGTCTACTGCATGCTCGGCGGCTTCATCACGGTGGTGGCCACCGACGTGTTCCAGGCGGTGCTGATGATCATCTCGCTGATCGTGATGCCGGTCATCCTGCTGGCCATCGTGCTCGCCGGCCGCATCGACATCGTGGCCGGGCTGCAGCAGGCGGGCGCCGCCACGGCCTCGCTCACCGGAGGCAAGACCGGCATCGCCGCCTTCCTGCTCATCCTGAGCGGCATGAGCTGGGCGCTGGGCTACACCGGCCAGCCGCAGCTGCTGACGCGCATGATGCTGATCCGCAGCGAAAAGGACTACGGCAAGGCCAAGTGGGTGGCGGGGACGTGGACCGTGTTCGCCTATGCCGGGGCGCTGCTGATCGGCTTCCTGGGCATCGTCCTCGTGGGCGCCGGCAAGGTCGGCGCCGGCGCGGCGTCGCGCCTGGCGGGCGAGAAGGGCTTCGAGCTGATCTTCCCGGTCATGGTCAACGCCTTCATGCCGGCGCTGATCGCCGGCTTCCTGCTGTCGGGCGCCATCTCGGCGATGATGTCGACGGCGTCGGCCGAGATCATCCTGTGCTCCTCGGCCATCACCCAGGACATCTACGGGAACTTCGCCAGGAAGCGCATGGCCGCCAGGAAGGAATTGTGGCTCAACCGCCTCATCACCCTGCTGGTCGGCCTCGTCGCCTTCTTCATGGCCCTGGACCCGGGCGACTCCATCTTCCGAATGGTTTCCTATGCCTGGTCGGGGATCGGCTCGTCGTTCGGCCCGGCGCTGCTGCTGGTCCTTTTCTGGAAGCGGGTGTCGCGCAGCGGGGTGATCGCCTCGCTGCTGTCGGGGACGATCGGCACCATCGTCTGGAAGGAATTCTTCGAGAAGCCGACCGAGATCTCGGAGCGCCTGACCAGCTTCGTGTTCGCCTTCGCCATGGCCGTGCTGTTCTCGCTGCTCTTCCCCGAGAAGAAGGCAAAGGCCTAGGCAGTAAAAAAAGTGATGGTGGCAGTGATAGTGGTAGGAACAGCAACTAAAGAACTTCTCTACACTGAGGCTCCTCTCACAAAGTAGATAAAGTTTGTCGATTGCTTTTGCTATCACTATCACTATCACTATTACTAGAAAGAAGGATCATAAAAAAAGCCCGGCCCCCTTGCGGGGAGCCGGGCCGTTGATCGTTCAGGAAAACGGCCGTTCCCGGCCGTCCGGCATTACCTGCCGCCCTTGTCGTCCTTGGTCTCGCCGCTGCGGTCGCCGCCGCCGCTGCCCTGGCCGCCCTGGGCGGCGCCGGGCGCCGCGCCGGGGGAGTTCGTCGCCGGGCCGGTCGCCGACGGCGCGCTCGTGGCGTTGCCGCCCAGGTCGATCGTTCCGCCGCGGCCCGGGTCCGCACCCTGCCGCCGGAGCGAGCGCAAGCCGTCCACTGACCCCTTCAGCTCGGGGCAGACGACCGCGTTGCCGATGCTCGAGTAGCGGATGCTGTGGCCGCGCCTCTGCGCCCAGAGGCGATCGGGGTTCCAGTCGCGCTTCAGGGAAAAGAGGCCGTCGGCCCGTGCCGTCCCGGTGCTGGGGGTCACGGCCTTGCCTTCATTGGCGGATCCCTCCATTCCCGGCTTCGCCCCGCCGGGCAGGACATCGGCCCTGGGCTCCAGCCCTGTCGCCGGGGGCCGCACCCGCAGGGGCGGCGCCGGCGTGAGCTGCCCGGGGTCGATCTGGCGGTCGGCCTTTTCGATGACCAGGCGCTTGCTCTCGATGCCTTCGGGAGCCCGGTCGAACTTCCGCATCAGCCGCACCAGGGCGTCGGGGAGGCCGGCCGGCACTGGCTTCGGCTTTTTCGGGCGCTCGACCGGAAGCTCGCTGCTGGGGTAGTAGAGATCTCCTTCGCTGGCGCCGTGCCAAGCCCTGCGCCAGCGGTTCCACAGGTAATCGAAGGTGGGGAAACCGTAGTAATGGCCGTCGATGCCCCGCGAGTACAGGCCATGGTAGTCGACCCAGCCGCTGTGGAACCAGTCGCCGGGGATCCAGGTCCAGCCGCGCTTCATCCACACCCAGGTCCCCATGTGCGCCGGCACCCAGCCCCAGGCCTCCTGGGGGACAAGGAACAGCTGGCCATCGACGCGCGTGAAGCTGGCGTGGAGGAACGGGCGGTACTCATGGGCGAAACGGTCGTCGGCGGGGCGCCAGACGTAGCCGAACAGCTCGTCGTAGACCCATTCCCCGAAGAGCGAGGACCACTTCTCCGCCCAGTAGGTCAGCGCCGTGTTGCCGAACTTGAGCTTGGGCGGCACCTTGCTGATGCCGCGGTGCAGCTGCTGGAAATGGTTGTCGACGTACTCGTTCCAGGCCGCGAACTCGATGCCGCGCTTCCCCACATCGGCGCGCAGCGCGTGGGCGGCGCTGACGGCCAGCGGCTTGTCGTGGCGGACGGTGGCCTTATTCAGCGAGCGGGCGTCGGCGCCGTACAGCAGCTGGAACTTGCCCCCGTCGGAGAAGAACGAGGTGCCGCCGTCGGCGTCCAGGCGGATGGTCGCCCGCACCTGGCTCTTCAGGCTGACCGCCGCGTTGGGCGTGGTGACCTGGAACATCTCGCGGCTGTACGACTGGGGCAGGGTGTACAATTGCCCGGCCTCCAGCTCGAGCGTGGTGATGCGCCAGCTCGATGTCAGGCTCGGGGCCAGCACCGTGGCGATGCGCAGCCGCGACCCCTTGTCCAGCCGGACAACGGTGCCGTTGTCGAACTGCAGCTCGCAGCGGCCGCCGGAAGTCACCACCGTGTCGCCCGGGGAGATGGGCAGGTTGACCACCGCATCGTCCTGGCTGCCGTCCTCATGCAGGATCGTTGCGCCGTTGTCGACGAACGAGACATGCCCATAGATGGAGCCGGCGGCCGGCAGGTTGCCGGCCAGGAGGGCGAGTCCCGCCAGGACCATCCAGAACAGCAAGAACTTGCTTCTCATCATTGCCTCCTAAGTTGGCGCTGG
>DAHVOV010000308.1 GCA_027318645.1 Candidatus Aminicenantota bacterium | reverse complement strand
ACCGCCTCCAGCACGCCGACCAGCCGGCCCCCCGCCTCGACTGGCACCCCCAGCAGCGAGCGGGTGTGGAAGTTCGTCCGCCGGTCGGCCGCGCCGGCGTGGCGCGGGTCGCGGGAGCAGTCGTCGATGATCACTCCCTGGCGCTCGGCGGCGATCCAGCCGGCCACGCCCTCGCCCCTGCGGAGGACGATGCGCTTCAGCTCCTCGGCCTGGGCGCCGGTGGCGGTCTCGAAGGACAGCTCCTCCCGCTCCTCGTCGTAGATGAAGATGGAGGCCTCCTCGCAGGAGAGGTAGCCGCGGATGGCGGCGGTGATCTTCTCCAGCAGCTGGCGCAGGTCGACCTCGGAGTAGAGGTCGATCATCTCCTTCTTGAAGCGGCGCATGCGGTCCATGGCGCTCCTCCTCCGCCGGCCATCATAGACGGCTGAGGAGGCAAAGTCAACGAAGGAAAGGGAAGGAGTCTCCCGGAAAAGACAAGTGAAAGAGGCTTGCAGAGGGAGAAGCGAAGGAGGATGACCTGGCGGAACAGGGCGTTTTCCCGTTCCCCCGGATCCGGCTATTGCGTGTCCTGCGGCTCCTCCCCCCCTCCTTTGACCCGCTCACGGCCTGCGCACGCCGCCATGGCGGGGGAGTGAGATATTTTCCGCCATTCCCTATTCCTATAGTATCCAAGCGAAACGAGGAGGTTTGCAAACATGAAAAGAACCCTTGTGTTCACGGCATGCCTGGTCATGGCCGCGGGCATGGCCTTCGCGGCCAAGCTCACGGTCGTCAGCCCCAACGGCGGGGAGACCAACGTCTGCATCGGCCAGCCGTACTCGATCCAGTGGACGGCCCAGAACGTCACCCAGAAGGTCAAGCTGATCCTGTTCAAGGACGGCGCCAAGGTGGGCATGATCGCCCAGGACCTGAACGCCAACGGCTCGCCCTATTCCTGGACGGTCAGCGGGACCGCCGGCACCGGCTACAAGATCCGCGTGCGCACCATGGACAACGGCCTGGACGACTACAGCGACAATCCCTTCGAGATCAAGGCCAGCTGCGGCGGCGACGGCGGCGACGACGGCGATGGCGGGTTGAATCCCGGCATCCTCGAGAAGTTCAGGAAGATGCGCCGGATCGCCATCAAGTGGCCGCCCGATCCCGATCCCTGCCGCTGCCCCGAGTTCGACATCAGCCAGCTCCGGGACGCGCTGGGCACCCCGGAACACCTGGTCAGGATCCACCTGCTGAAGAACGGCGCCCTGCTCCAGGAGCTTGGCGTCTTCAAGCGCGGCGCGGTCCTTCCCGGCAGCCTGAAGGGCAAGCTGGGCGTGGAGGATTACGGGCTGTTCCGCCAGGGCGGCGCCAAGTTCACCATCGCCCTCATCGGCGAGAACGGCAGGCTCCTAAAGTCGTTCGAGCTGCAGGGAGCCCAGGACGTGCTGGTCCGTTGACCGTTCGCCGGAGTTGACCCGTCGCCGGGGCCGTTCCAATGGGGCGGCCCCGGTTTTTCCATTCTTTCCGCCCGCCCTCCCGCGGCCGGGCCGTGTTCCCCCGAATTGACAGAACGGCCGTAGATTTGGTAGTCTTGGTTTCCCATTCTAAAACGGAGCGGACGAGGAGGCCTCATGATCTCAAGCGAGCACTGGCGCTGGCCGGCGTGGCTCGTTTCCCTGATGCTGATCGCCTGGGGGGCCGCCCTGTCCGCGGCCGCCGCTCAGGCGGAAGGGCCACCCAGGATCGCCGCTGACGCCAGCGGCGCGGAGTTCGTCGAAGGCGAGGTGCTGGTCCGCCTACGGCCGGGGACCTCGGCCGGGGCGGCCGCCATGCTGGCCGCGGAGCTGGAGGCCGGCGAGGGGCGCCCGTTCCGCGTGCTGTCCGAGGCGCGCCAGCGCCCCTGCCTGCTGCTGCGCTCGGCGCGGCGCAGCACCGCCGATCTGCTGGCGGCCCTGCGCGCGCGGCCCGAGGTGGAGGCCGCCTCGCCCAACTACCGCCGCCGCCTGCTGCGCCTGCCCAACGATCCCGGCTATCGCCGGCAGTGGGGACTGGCCAAGATCGGCGCCCCCGAGGCCTGGGAGCGCAGCGTCGGCTCCAGGGAGGTGGTGCTGGCGGTCATCGACACCGGCGCCGACTACCGTCACGGCGACCTGGCCGAGAACGTGTGGCGCAATCCCGGCGAGATCGAGGGCAACGGCGTCGATGACGACGGCAACGGCCTTCGCGACGACGTCTACGGCTATGACTTCGCCGCCAACGCCGGCGGCGGCAACGACAACGACCCCATGGACATCGAGGGCCACGGCACCCACGTGGCCGGCATCATGGCCGCCGTCGGCGACAACGGCGCCGGCGTCTGCGGCGTCTCCTGGCGCACGCGCGTCATGGTCCTCAAGGGCTTCCGCCCCGACCTGCACATCTACGACTCGGACTGCATCGAGGCCATCGAGTACGCCGTGAAGATGAAGCGCGATTACGGCGTGAACGTGGTGGCCATCAACGCCTCGTTCGGCGGCGGCGGCAGCGATGCGCTGCAGCAGGACGCCATCGCCGCGGCCGGCGAGCAGGACATCGCCCTCGTGTGCGCCGCCGGCAACGACGGCACCGACAACGACGCCACCCCGTTCTATCCGGCGGGATACGACCTGGCCAACATCGTCTCGGTGGCGGCCAGCGACCCGGACGACGCCCTGGCCTCCTTCTCCAACTACGGCCGGCGCTCGGTCGACATCGCCGCCCCGGGGCAGGCGATCTTCTCCACCGTGCCGCGCGGCTCCGGCCTGGAGACATGGCTGAAGTCGGGCAGCGACGCGCTGGATGCCTCCCCGTTGGAGTTCTCCGGCCGCACCGGCAGCGCCGGCCTGACCCGGAAGATCTATGACTGCGGGCTCGGCCAGAACTCAGGCGACTTCCCCGCCGGGGTCAGCGGCAACATCGCCCTGATCGAGCGCGGCGGCAGCACGTTCCAGCAGAAGGCGCTCAACGCCCAGGCCGCCGGCGCCGCCGGCGTCGTCATCTACAACAATGTCGCCGGCGGCTTCGACGGCACCCTGGGAAGCGAGGGCGGCTGGGTGCCGGTGGTCTCCGTCTCCCGCGAGGACGGCCTGCTGCTGAGGTCGCGCGGCGTCCACTCCGTGAACCTGACCGTGCGCGCCGGCGACTACGGCTATCTCAGCGGCACCTCCATGGCCGCGCCCCATGTCTGCGGCGCCCTTGGCCTGCTGGCCGCGCAGTTCCCGGGCGACGGCATGGCCAAGCAGATCGGCCGCCTCTACTCGGGGGCCGACCGCCTGAGCGCCCTGGACGGCAAGATGGTGTACGGCGCCCGGCTGAACCTGGCGCGCTCCCTCTCGCAGGCCCTGGTGCTGACCATGACCGTCACGCGCCGCCAGGCGCAGAGCTGGATGGCCGTGAAGGATTATGCCGAGGTCCGCTTCGCCGTGGAGAAGGAGCCCGGCTCCGCGATCAGCGGCGAGACCTACGCCGTCTACCGCAAGATCCCCGGCAACAGCTTCGCCAAGGTGGGGGAAGTGGCCGCTGCGGAGCTGCAGGACGGCGCCTTCACCTACCGCGACAAGTACCTCGAGAGCGGCTCGAGCTACACCTACGTCGTCGAGGCGCGCAGCGCCGGGGGCGAGGTCCTCGCCCTGTCCAACGAAGTGACCATCTGAGGTGGGACAATGAAAAAGACCGCCATCGCCTTCCTGCTCCTTTCCCTCGTCGCCGGGCTGGGCGCGGCCGGCCGCACGTTCACCATCGCTGCCGGCGCCGGAGTGCTGCTGCCCATCGACGCCGATTTCAAGGACCTCTACGGCGGCGCCGTTTTCTGCCCCGAGCTCAAGCTGAGCTACGAGATCATGCCCCGCTTCTGCGTCTGGCTCGCCGGCAGCTCCGCCTCGGCCAAGGGCGTGCTGCCGGAGCTGGGCGACGAGATCAAGGCCTCGCAGACGTTCCTGTCCCTGGGCGCCGGCTGGGAGACGAAGCGCTGGAGCCGGCTGCAGGCGGACATCGGCGCCGCTTTCCTCATGGCCAATTCACGGGAAAAGGCCATGGGCGCCAGCCCGAGCCGCTGGGCGCCCGGTCTCGACGCCCGGGCCGGCCTGCGCTATTTCGTCAAGGATGCCGTTTTCGTCGGCCTGAACCTGGGCTTCGCCGGCGCCTGGACCTCGGTGGACACCGGGGAGAGCGACAAGGACATCATCATCGGCGGCATGAAGCTAGGCGCTTCGGTGGGATTCCGCTTCTAGCCCGGCGCGCGGAAGCGGGTCAGGGACGAAGCACGTCCAGGAATTCCCGGGCTTCCAGGAAACCCGAGAAGCGGCGGATCTCCTTCCCCTGCGAATCGAACAGGATCACCGTCGGCATGCCGATGATGCCCAGTTCCTTCTTCAACTGGTCGTTCGCCTCGCTCTTGCGCGTGAAGTCCAGCTTGACCAGGACGAAGTCGGCCAGCGCCTCGCGGACCTCGGGCCGGCTGAAGGTCTTCTCGTCGAGCTCGCGGCAGGCGGCGCACCACTCGGCCCAGGCGTCGGCCAGCAGGCGCTTGTTCCCGGCCCGGGCCGTTTCGCGGCCGGCGGCCAGGTCGTTCAACCAGGGGAGCTTCGCGGCCTCGGGCTTCACCCCCTGTGCGGCAGCGGGCGCCGCCTTCGGGAAGAAGCGGCCGGCCAGCCCCTGGTAGAACAATGCCGCGCCGGTCAGGAACAGCAGGACGACCGCGGTGCGGGCCAGGACCGTCCCGACGCCGACCTGTTCCTGGGAACGGAACAGGCCCGACGCCACGGCCAGGCCGACCAGGTAGGCTCCCCATAGCATTAGGTTGACCCAGGAGGGGAGTATGTTGCCCAGGAAGAAAATGCCGCCGGCGATCAGCAGGGCGGAGAAGAAGTACTTGACGACGCTCATCCAGCCGCCGCCGCGGGGCAGGGAGGCGATGGCGCCCGAGAACGTGCCGGCCAGGATGAAGATGACGCTCATGCCCAGCGAGAACACGAAGGTCAACCAGAAGCCGAGCAGGACGTTCCCCGACTGGATGATCCACGAGAGCAGGGCGATCAGCACCGGCCCGACGCAGGGGGCGGCGATGACGGCCGAGACACCGCCGACGATCAGGGCGCCCAGGTACTCGCTCTTATGGTTCTGGGAGGCTCGGGACGAGATCCAGGCCGGGACGGGGATGGTGAACAGTCCGGCCAGGCTGAAGCCCATGACGATGAAGACGGCGGCGATGACAATGACCACGACCGGGTTCTGGAACGAGACGCCGATGAGCGAGCCGGTCTTGGCGGCGACGACGCCGAGGACGGAATAGACCAGGGAGAGGCCCAGCACGAAGAACAGCGACAGGACGAAGCCCTTCAGGCGGCGCCCCTGGCTGCGGCCGCCCACGAAGCCCATGACGATGGGGATGACCGGGTAGACGCAGGGGGTCAGGCTGGCCAGGAAGCCGGCCGCGAAGACCAGCAGGAACAGCGCCAGCGAGGCCCGGCCCAGGCGGCCGCGGATGAGGTTCTCCAGCCGGCGCGCCAGCGGCTCCCTGCTCGCGGGAGCGGCGGCCGGCCCGGCGAACCCGGGGCCGACCTCCACCTGGACCCGTCCTTCGTCGGGCGGATAGCAGAGCTCGTCGGGAAATTCCTGGCAGACCTGGAAGGAGACGCCGATGTCCAGCTTGACGGGCGCCGCAACGGGCTTCAGCCTGCGCAGCAGGGCGCGGACGCGGACATCGCCCTTGTAGACCGTCTCCTCGCCGTAGGGAACGCCGGCGGGGAAGACCGTCTTCTCCAGGGCAAAGGAATCGTTGGCCGCCAGGTCGAGGGCGAAGAAGCCGTTCTTCAGGTCGGTGATGTGGAACCCCTCGGGCACGCGCAACAGGACCTCGATGGCGCCGTCGGCGTCCAGGACGCGGGCGCTGAGCTGCGGGCGCCCCTCCTCGCTGGCGGCCGGCAGGAAGGCGGCGGGGACGAGGAACAGCAGCAGGACGGCGACGGATGCTTTTTTCATGGGGCTCACATGGTAGCAAAAACGGGCGGTCCGGTCAATCCGCCCCCGTCGGCGGAGCTTACACCCCGATCAGCGGGGGACCGCTATCGGGGGTTGAATGGCCGCCGGGGCTTCCCCGTCGGCGACACTGACACCCCGATCAGCGGGGGACCGCTATCGGGGGTTGAATGA
>DAHVOV010000285.1 GCA_027318645.1 Candidatus Aminicenantota bacterium | reverse complement strand
CGGGCGGGAACCGCCCCGGGCAGGTGCCGCTTCACCAGCTCGATCACCTCGGGCAGGTCCATGCCGATCTTCTTCAGGTGCTCGACCGTGGGCACGCCGTCGTTGGACCAGCCGCGTCGCTTGTAGACGGCGTCGAGCAGGCTCTCGTACTGCGCCTCACGGTACCGGCGCAGCAGCTTGATCTTTTCCTCGGTGCTCTTGCCCGCCGGGTCGATGTTCTGCTTCTCGCGCAGCGCCTTGTCGTAGCGCTCGGCGCGCGACTCGTACTCCTCGACCGTCACCGGGCCCATGGCGCGGTAGGGCGGGTGGTCGTCGACGCGCTTGCCATGGCCCATCTTGAGGTTGAAGACGCGCTGGAAGTTGTAGACGCGCTCCGATTGGCGGATCAGCTCTTCCTTGTCGATGCGCTCGCCGGTGATGGCGTTGTAGATGTCGACGTAGTTCTGCACGTGCTCGGGCACCTTGTTGGGCTCGGCGTGCTTGGCGTTGTCGGCGGGCTCGACGTCGTTCCAGGGTAGCTTGCACAGCCCCTGCAGCCCGAACCAGGTGCGGAACATGGGGAAGTAGTGCAGCGCCTCGGCCTTCTTCTCGAAGGTGGGGATCTGGTTGTTGACCATGTCAATGAAGATCAGCCAGGCCTCGTCGTGCTGCGGCCCCTTGTTGGTCAGGTAGTAGCCGCCCTGCTGGGCCAGCGACTCCTTGGACTGGTATTCCGACTGCTCGAGGCCCTTGCCGTGCATGCCGATGTCCTTCAGGAACTGGGCGTCGGCGCCGAAATGCTCGACGAAATATCCCTGCATGTACTTGATGCCCTTGCCGGCGATCAGGCCGAAGCCCTCGCCGCGCGCCATCTGGTGCATCATCTCCAGCGCCGCCTCCCAGTTGCCCCAGGTCAGCTCCAGGCCGCCGGTGCGCTCCCTGTTCAGGATGCCGTTCTCGTAGCAGTCCATGACGAAGCCGGTCAGGGTGCCGAAGGAGATGGTGTCCAGGCCGTAGGTGTCGCAGTAGAAGTTGATCTCGACGACCGCCTTGGGGTCGAATATGGCCGGGTTGGAGCCGCAGCCGCCGACCGTCTCGTACTCGGGGCCGTCGACCAGCACCTTCTGGCCCTTGTACGGCCCGGTGCGCAGCTCGAAGTTGTCGATGCCGTGGGCGCAGGACATGGTGCAGCCGTACCAGCAGCCGTCGGGGACGTTCTGGGTGAACATCTCCTTCCACACCCAGGAGGCCAGCTTCTTGGCCTCGGGGTGGCTGCCGAAGCGGAAGTTCTTCGTCGGCAGCAGGTCGTAGTCGTCCATGATCTCGACCAGGTGGGCGGTGCCGATGGTGCGCATTTGGCACTGCTTGTCGTCGAGGGTGATGATCTCCTTGTGCAGCTTCAGGCCGGTCTTCTGCAGCGTCTCCATGTCCACCGGGTTGTTGGAGCGGCCGCTGAGCCCCGAGTACTTGATGGCCATGGCCTTGATCTTCTTGTCGCGGAAGACGGTGCCGATGCCGCCGCGGCCGGCCTGCTTCAGGCGCGGCAGGTTGCGGCGCTTGTCCCAGTAGGAGAAGTTCAGGCAGCCGATCCAGGCGTGCTCGGCGCCGCGGCCGGCCGAGACCACCGAGACGTGCTGCTTCTCCTTCTCGCTGGCGGCGAACATCTCGTGCAGCTGCTCGGCGACGACGTGCGAGTCGACCGCCTCCAGGGGCGCCTCCATGACCTGGACCAGGCCCTGGTTGCCGTCGATGAAGATGAGCACGTCGCGGTCGGCCTTGCCCTGGATCTCCATGGCGTCGAAGCCGGAGAACTTGAGGTAGGGGCCGAAGTGGCCGCCGACGTTGCTGTCGATGGGGATGCCGGTCTGCGGCGAGATGGTGGTGACCAGCGACTTGCCCGAGCCGGGATAGTTGGTGTTGCCGCCGATGGGGCCGGTGGCGATGCAGATCTCGTTCTCGGGGCTGTTCCACTTCGTGTCGCCCGAAACGGCGTCCCACAGCAGCTTGAGGTCGTAGCCCTTGCCGCCGACGAACTTTTTCTAGAAAAAGTTCGTCGGCGGCAAGGGCTACGACCTCAAGCTGCTGTGGGAC
>DAHVOV010000279.1 GCA_027318645.1 Candidatus Aminicenantota bacterium | reverse complement strand
AGCCTGCCGGCCCGGCGATCAGGCGGAAGACCTCGTCCAGGGCGGCGCCGGTGTTGAAATAATGCCAGCAGGAATTGCCGAACTCGTCGAACTGGTTCAAAATGATGCAGTCGGGCCGCGTCTGGCGGATCTCCCAGCACTTGTCGTAGATCTCCTTGACGTTGGACTCGCAGCCGGGGGTGGCGATCACCTCGGCGCCGATCTTCCGCAGCCAGTCGAAGCGCTCGCGGCTCATCTGCTCGGGGAGGATGGCCACGGCGGTGCAGCCCATCAGGAAAGAGTCGAAGGCGCCGCCGCGGCAATAGTTGCCCGTCGAGGGCCAGACCGCCTTGTGGAAGGTGGGGTCGAAGCGGCCGCTGACCAGGCGCGGCGCCAGGCAGCCGTAGGCGGCGCCGACCTTGTGGGCGCCGGTGGGGAACCACTTGCCCAGCAGCATAACGACGCGCGCCCGCACCCCGGTGAGCTCGCCGGGCAGCTCCAGGAAGTTGGCCGGGCCGAACCCCCCGCCCCGCTCGCGCGGCTCGTTGTGCCAGGTGATGCGGAAGAGGTTGAGCGGGTGCAGGTCCCACAGGCCGATGCCCTTCAGCTTCTCGCGCACCCCGGCCGGCACCCGCCCGGGATCGCGCATCTCGGCGAAGGTGGGCAGGATGATCCCCTTCTCGCGGAAGCGGGCGACGGTCTTTTCCAGCACGACGGGGTCGGCGATGCGGTCGACGAGTTCGATCATGGGGCGGCTCCTGCGGGCCATTTTCACGCCATCGACCCGAACTGTCAAGAGCCCCCAAGCTATGAACTCGGCGGACGGCACACGGCTGACGGCTAACGGCGGCAGCACTTCCCGACCTTACGCGCGATCATGCGGTTACCGTACGCCGTGCGCCGTATGCCGTACGCCAAGGTCATTCCATTTCCCACTATGTTATAATTGGATTATGGCTACTGTCACGCTGACCCTCTCCGACGGCGCGCAGATCAAGGCCGCGCCGGGGCAGAACCTTTACGAGCTCTCGCGCGGTGCCTCGGGCCTGGTGCTGGCGGCGCGACTGGACAACGAGCTGGTGCCGCTCGACGCCGTTCCCCAGCGCGACGCCCGCCTGGAATGGGTGACCTACGGCGAAAAGGCCGGCGTCGAGGTCTACCAGCGCAGCGCCTCCTTCATCCTGAACATGGCCGTGGCCGAGCTCTTCCGCAACACGCGCCTGGTCATCGGCCACTCGATCTCCTTCGGCTTCTACTACGACTTCGCCTGCGGCATCCCCGTCACCCAGGAGCTGCTCAACGAGATCGCCGCGCGCATGCGCGACATCATCGCCCGCGACCTGCCCTTCCGCCGCCGGCTGCTGCCGCGCGCGCAGGCCGTCGACTATTTCGCCGCCCGCGCCATGAGCGACAGCCGGCGCCTGGCCGAGCACTCGCCGTGCGAGACGCTGCCGGTGACCGAGTGCGGCAGCTTCGCCAACCTGGAGATCTACCCGCTGGCCTTCTCCACCGGCGCCGTCTCGCGCTTCGAGCTCAAGTCCTACAGCCCGGGCTTCGTCATGCTCTTCCCCGAGCCCGAGGACTTCACGGTCAACAGCCACATCGGCAAGGCGCGCAAGCTCTTCCAGATCTACCAGGAGAGCAAGGAGTGGGGCACCATCCTCGGCGTGAGCGACGTCGGCCGCCTCGACCAGGTCATCGCCCGCGGCGGCGTCTCGGAGATCATCAAGGTGGCCGAGGCCCTGCACGAAAAGAAGATCGCCCGCATCGCCGACGAGGTCAGCGAGCGCCGCGACCACCTGCGCCTGGTGCTGGTCACCGGGCCCTCGGCGGCCGGCAAGACCACCTTCTGCAAGCGCCTGTCGGCGCAGCTGCGGGTCAACGGCGTGCGGCCGCTGGCCCTCTCCATGGACGACTACTTCATCGACCGCGAGCGCTGCCCGCGCGACGGGAGCGGCGAGTACGACTTCGAGTCGCCGGAGGCGCTGGACATCGACCTGTTCAACCGCCACCTCTCCGACCTGCTGGCCGGGCGCGAGGTGCCGGTGCCCAAGTTCGACTTCGAGACCGGCCGGCGCGCCCCGGGGCATCGCCTCACCTGGCTGGAGGACGACCAGGTGCTGCTGGTGGAGGGCATCCACGCCCTCAACCCGCGCATCAGCGCCTCGGTGGCCGAGGAGGCCAAGTTCCGCGTCTACATCTCGGCGCTGACGCAGCTGACCATCAACGACCACAGCCGCATCTCGACCACCGACACGCGCATCCTGCGGCGCATGGTGCGCGACAGCCGCTACCGCAACTACAGCGCCGCCGAGACCCTGAAGCGCTTCCCCTCGGTGATCCGCGGCGAGCGGAGCAACACCTTCCCCTTCCAGGAGAACGCCGACGTGATGTTCAACACGGCGCTGGTCTACGAGCTGGCGGTGCTGCGCGGCCTGGCGGCGCCGCTGCTGGCGGCGATCCCGCCGGCGGACGCGGCCTACCCCGAGGCGCGGCGGCTGCTGGCCTTCCTGGAGCTCTTCCTGCCGGTCGCCGCCGACGAGGTGCCGCCCACCTCGATCCTGCGCGAGTTCATCGGCGGCTCGAGCTTCCGCTACTGAGCCAGGCGCTGCCAGAGCCGCAGGGCGCCGGCGCGGGTCAGGGCCAGCACCTCCTCCTCGTTGACCGTCAGCACCCGGCGCGCCTCGACGATCAGCCGGCCGCGGGCGACGACGCTGTGCACGTGGCTGGCGTTCAGCCCGTAGAAGAAGTGGCCCAGGAAGTTCTCCTGGGTCACCGGCGTCGGCGCCGGGTAGTCCAGCACCACCAGATTGTTCTCGCCGTCGCCGGCGAAGCCGTTCTCCGCCAGGTAGTCGTGGCTGCGGCGCAGGCGCGAGTAGACCTCGGCCAGGTCGGCGCGCTCGGGGTCGATGCCGGAGAAGTAGGCCGCCTGCGCCGACTTCAGCATGTCGGAGTGCATGCCGTCGGTGCCCAGCATGATGCGGCTGCTCAGGCCGTCGCCGCGGAACAGGCCGACGCGGTTGTTCAGGTTGCTCTCCATGTTCTCGGCCACCCAGGCCGGCGAGCCCCTGAGGATGGCCCGCTCCTCGCCGTCCAGGTGCAGCCCGTGGACCAGGATGGTGCGCGAGAAGTCGAGCACGCCCGCCTCCTTGAAGCGCTCGACCACGCGGCAGCCGTAGTGGGCGTAGGTCGTCTCCTGGTCGACGGCGTCCTCGGCGGCGTGGACGTGCAGCCCCGACATGTACTTGTGGGCCAGCTCGACGGCGCGCCGCAGCAGGTCGTCGCCGACGGTGAACGAGGCGTGCAGCCCCACCAGGCAGGGCCTGCCGGCGGCCAGGCGGTTGCCGGTCTCGGCCAGCCCCTTGTCGCTGGCGGCCGGGCCGTCGCGGTCGGAGAGCTCCAGGCACGGCAGCACGCCGACGCCCACCTCCTGGAAGGCGCCGGCGATGGCGTCGAGCGACCCCTCGATGGCGTTGGGCGAGGAGTGGTGGTCGATGACGAAGGTGACGCCGCTGCGGGCGCACTCCAGCGCCGTGGCCAGCGCCGACAGCAGCACCAGCTAGGGGTCGAGGGCGCGGTCGAGCTTCCACCACACATGCTCCAGCTTCTGGGCGAAGTCGGCGGGCGCCTTCACCGGCGGCGGCATGCCGCGGGCCAGCGCCGAGTAGGCGTGGTGGTGGCCGCAGGCGAAGGCGCGGGTGACCAGCTTGCCGCCGCAGTCCAGCACCCGGTCGCCGGCGGCGGGCTCGGCCGGGACCTCGGGGACGAACTCCAGGCCGCCGTCATCGCCCGCCTCCACCTTCAGGTGGCCGCGGGTGAACTTCAGCGTCCGCCAGTCGACATGGGTGGCGTCGCGCAGGTACAGGCTCATGGATGCTTCTCCTTCCGCCGCAGCGGCAGCCGGAAGCGGCGCCGGCCGTCGCGCAGGCACAGGGCGTTGGCCACGGCGGCGGCGGTCGGCACCAGGCCGATCTCGCCCACCCCCTTGGCGCCGTAGGGGCCGTGCTCGTCGGCCACCTCGACGCCGATCACCTCGATGCGCGGCACGTCGGCCGCCCGCAGCAGCCCCAGGTCGGCCAGGCGTGCGTCGGGGATGCCGTCGCGCAGCGGCAGGTCCTCGCTCAGAGCGTAGCCCAGGCCCATGACGACCGCCCCCTGGATCTGCCCCTCAAAGAGGGTGGGATTGACGATGCGCCCGGCGTCGTGGGCGGCGACGACGGCGGCGACGTCGCCGCGCCCGTCGAGGATGGCCAGCTGCGCGGCGTAGCCGTAGGAATAGTGGGTGACGACCGGGCCGCCGCCGGGGGGCGCGCCGTCCGCCCGCGGCGCCGTCGTCCAGTCGCAGCGCCAGGCGCCCTCGTAGACGCGGCCGGCAAGCTCGGCCAGCCCCTTCCCCTGCAGGTCGCGCTTCAGCGCGGCGCAGGCGGCGACCAGGGCGTTGCCCACCAGCGAGGTGGCGCGCGAGGCGGTGGTCATGCCGCTGCGCGCCTCGCGGGCAGTGTCGACGCGCACCTCCATCCGCTGCGGGTCGATGCCCGTCTCCTGGTGGACGACCTGGCGGGCCACGGTGTGCACTCCCTGCCCCATCTCGGTCCAGCCGTGGTGGATGACCAGCCGCGGGCCGGGCAGGACCTCGATCTTCACCCGCGACTCGTCGGCGATGCCGTTGCCGATGCCGGTGTTCTTGATGCCGCAGGCCAGGCCGGCGTCCTTCTCGGCGTAGAACCGGTCCTTCAGGGCCAGCAGGCAGGCGCGCACGCCGACGCCCCGGCCCAGCACCTGGCCGCTGGCGGTCAGGCGCCCCTCGTCGAGGGCGTTGTCGTAGCGGAACTGCCAGCGGTCGAAGCCGCCCTGCGCGCAGAGCATGTCGATGCAGCTCTCCATGGCGAAGGTCACCTGGTTGACGCCGAAGCCGCGCATGGCGCCGCAGGGGACGTTGTTCGTGTAGACGGCCCTGGCCTCGATGTCGGCGGCCGGGACGTGGTAGGCGCCGGCGGCGTGGCCGGCGGCGCGCTCCAGCACCTTGCCCCCCACCGAGGCGTAGGCGCCCGTGTCGCCGACGATGCGCGCCTTGAGCGCCGTCAGCCGGCCCTGGCGGTCGCAGCCCAGGGCGTACTCCATGACGAAGGGGTGGCGCTTGGGATGCATGCGCAGCGACTCGGGGCGGCTGAGGCGGACCAGGACGGGCCGGCCCAGCAGGCGGGCGAACAGCGCGGCGTGCCCCTGGACGGTGATGTCCTCCTTGCCGCCGAAGCCGCCGCCGTTGGCCACCTGGATGACCCGCACCCGCTCCTCGGCCAGGTTGAGCAGCGCGGCCACCTGGCGCCGGTCCTCGTAGACCCCCTGGCCCTGGGAATAGAGGCGCACGCCGTCCTCCTCGGGCAGGGCCAGCGCCGCCTCGGTCTCCAGGAAGGCGTGCTCGATCATCTGCGTGCGGAAGGTGCCGGAGGCGGTGAAGGCCGAGGCGGCCAGGATGGAGTCGACGTCGCCGCCGCGGCGGAAGACGGTCTTTTCCAGCAGGTTGCCCCCGGCATGGACGCGGACCGGGCTGGCCTCGGCCTGCAGCACGTCGGTCAGCGGCTCCAGCACCTCGTACTCGACCTCGATGGCGGCTGCCGCGGCCCGCGCCTGCGCCTCGCTCTCGGCCGCCACCCCGGCCAGCACGTCGGCGCCGGTTCGCGTCGTCTCGCCCTCGGCGACCAGCAGCGGCCAGTCGGCGACGATCAGCCCGGTATGGCGCTCGCCCGGGACGTCGGCGGCGAGGAACACGCGCAGGACGCCGGGCATGCGCGCCGCCCGGCCGGCGTCGATGCGCCGGACCACGGCGCGGGCATGGTCGGAGAAGCGCAGCGCCCCGAAGGCCATCCCCGGCAGCCGCATGTCGGCGACAAAGGGCCGGCGGCCGACGGCGGTCTCCCAGGCCTCGTACTTCTCCTGGCGGCCGCCGATCCCCTGGTTGGGGTCGGGCGCGGCGTGCCGGCCGCCGGCGAGGACCTGCCCGGCGTGCTCGATGGCCTCGACGATCTTGACGTAGCCGGTGCAGCGGCACAGGTTGAGCTTCAGCGCGTCCAGGATCTGCGCCCGGGTCGGGCTGGGGTTCTCCTGCAGGAGGATCTTGGTCCGCATCAGGAAGCCGGGCGTGCAGAAGCCGCACTGCACCGCCCCCTTCTCGGCGAAGGCCCGGCCCAGTGCCAGCCGCAGCCCGTCGGGGAGCCCTTCTAGGGTGACGACCCGCCCTCCCGCCGTCTTCTTCATGAGCGTGACGCAGGCCAGCGCCGGACGGCCGTTCAGCTCCACCAGGCAGGCGCCGCAGGCGCCCTGCCCCGAGCAGCCGTCCTTGGGCGAAAGGATCCCCTTGTCCTGGCGCAGGAAATCGAGCAGTGAGCGCGACAGGTCGCCGGCGTACTCGACGTCCCGCCCGTTGAGCTGGAAGCGGATCATGGCCAGGATTATAGCACAAGGACCAGAACGAGCTATAGTGACAAGTTACAAGTAACGAGTGACGAGGGGCGCGCTGCGCGCGCAAGGCAAAAGGCAAAAGTAAAAAGGCAAAAGTGAAGGCTTTTGAACGGACACTTTATCGGGATCATCCCCTTGTTGATGCGAATCCGGTATTACGCATCCAGACAGGTCGTTCCAGTGCTGTTCCTCGTCACTTGTCACTCGTTACTTGTCACCGAGCTTGGTTTGTCACTCGGCAAACGCCAGCAGCTCCCTGAACGAGCGCGTGCGGATGATCTTGTCGGCGAAGGCGTTCAGCAGGCGGTTGTCGGAGCAGAAGGCCACGCCGATGCCGGCCAGCTTGACCATGCAGATGTCGTTCTCGCTGTCGCCGACGGCGATCATGTCGGCCGGCGGGATGCCGTGCTTCTCCGCCAGGTACAGCAGGGCGTTGGCCTTGCAGACGGGGTGGCCGCAGGGGCTGGCGGCCCCGCGCACGAAGCAGGAGGGGATGCGCACCTCCCCCGTGGCCCGGCCGCCGCGGATCTCCAGCTCGTTGGCCACGACGAAGTCGGCGCCGACCTTGGCGCGCACGTGGCCGGCCACTACGTCGTAGCTGTCGCTGACGATGCCGACCAGGTAGCCGCGGGCCTTTAACGCGGCGATCACCTGCGGCAGGTCGGGGACGACGGGGACGGCGTCGGCCACGCGCAGCAGCTCCTCCAGGGGCACGTCGCGCAGCAGGGAGGCGATGCGCTTGGTGACGATGTAGGGCTCGCCGCCTTCGGCCAGCACCTCGTCGAACCGCGCCTGCAGGCCGAGCGTTGCCACCGCCTTGTAGATGAAGCGCTCCTGCAGGATGGTGCCGTCCATGTCGAAGAGGATCATCTTGCGCAGCTTCTGGATGGAGTCGTCGATCGAGCCCTCCATCTCGTCGCGGATGACGCTGATGGTCTCCAGCTCGTCCAGGCTGAGGAGCTTGCGGATCTCGGCCCGCTTGAGGATGGCCTTGGAGACCTCGCGCGACATCTTGCCCAGCGCCTGCCAGGGCTTGGACTTGTTGTCGATGCGCCCGATGTCGACCTCGCGGATGCGCGCCCCCTGGTTGTGGACGTCGATGAGGATGCCGATGTCGACGCCGTAGTCGTTCTCGAAGACGACCCGGCGCAGGAACTCCCTCTTGGCGGCGATCATGCCGCCCAGGGGCTGCGCGAAGCGGGTCAGCTCGGGGAACAGGATGCTCAGCAGGGGCTTGGCCACGAGCTCGGTCACGCGCCCGGCGTCGCGGCGGAAGGTGCCCTTGACGAAGTCGGCCTTGTCCTGCAGCACCGGCCCGGCCAGGCGCGTGACCACGTCAGGCTCGTAGTTGTCGATGTCTCCGTCGATGTATACGAGGACCTCGTTGCGCGCCAGCTCCAGCCCCTCGCGCATGGAGCAGCCCTTTCCCAGGCGGGCGCTCTTCACCACGCGGGCGCCGGCCTTTTCCGCCTCGCGGACGGTGTCGTCGGCCGAATTATCGTCGACGACGATCACTTCGTCGACCGCCGGGCTGCGCCGGGCCAGGCGCACGACGGCGCCGATGGTCCTCTCCTCGTTGAGGACCGGCACGACGACCGAGATCCTGCGGCGGCGGCGCAGCCCGATGGCCTCGAGCAGCTGTTTGATCATCGCGGGTCCCTTTGCCCCGCTATTGCAGGAGGCGGGAAGCGCATTGCACCCCCCAAGGCCGAACTTCGTGACGCGTCACGATGGCTTGCCCTTCCCGCTGTGCACCACCACCTGCGGGAAGGGGATCTCGATCCCCTCGCGGGCGAAGGCGTCCAGCAGGCGCCGGCGCATCTCGCCGGCCACGTCCCACTGCCTCAGCGGCCGGGTCTCGCCCAGGACCTTGATGATCACCGCCGACCCGGCAAGATCCTGGACGCGCACGAACTGCGGCGCCTGGACGATGTCCTCACGCCAGCGGGGATCCGCAGCCAGCTCGCGGCCCACGTGGTCCACCGCGGCGGCGACGCGCCCGATGTCGGAGCCGTAGGCCACGCCGATGTCCAGGTTGACGCGCGAAAACCCCTGGGAAAGATTGGATGCCTTCTTGACCTCGCCGTGGGGGACGTAGTGCACGGTGCCGTCCAAGTCGCGCAGCACGGTCCGGCGCAGGCTGATGTCCTCCACCAGGCCGGAGGTGCCTCCAAGATCGACCACGTCACCGATGCGGTACTGGTTCTCCAGGATGATGAACAGGCCGGCGATCACGTCGCGGATGAGGTACTGCCCGCCGAAGCCGAAGGCCAGGCCGACGATGCCGGCGCCGGCCAGGATCGGGCCGATCTCTAGTCCCAGGTCCTGCAGCACCATCAGAACGGCCAGCGTCAGGATGACGATGCGCAGGGTGACGGCCAGGATGTGGACCAGAGTCTCCTCGCGCTTTTTCTCGGCCTCGGCAGAGGCGAAACTTTTGCCGCGCACGGCCAGGCGCACGGCCTGGGTGATGCCCTTGCACAGGATCTTGTTGAGCAGCCAGGCGCCGGCGATGACGAGCAGGATGCGCGGCCCCCGCGCCAGAACCCAGGGGAGCGCCCTTTCGGCCCAGCGGGACAGGATGGCTTTCATTCTCGCTTCACCTCCACCCGGTCGGACGGATCTCCTTCATTCTCGCGGATTCCCGCCGGCATGTCAACGCCCGGCGGCCGTGTATTTCCATGATCCGTAATTCGTTATTCGTGATTCGCAGCAGCAAAGGGAAAAGACGGGGGCACGGCACGCGGTTGGCGGCGCCCGGCAGCCGCAACGGAACGATGCAGCCCACTGGTAAGGCTGAGCCGTAAACCGTCTACCGATGTCTGCTATTTGCTGCTACTAACACTACCATTATCACTATCACTATGCTTCCATGCTCGCCCTTCTTCCCTATCCCCTGGCCCCTGTCCCTTATACCCCTCTTTCTCAGTCGGACGCCGCGAGACGGAACCCCACTGACGTCTGCGGCGGGCCGATGTTGAAATGGTTGCGGTCGCGCAAGGAGAGGCGGACGAACCGGGTATCCCAGCTGCCGCCGCGGTACACGTAGCCGGAACGGCGGTTGTCCGGGCATGGATAGACGGGGTCGACCTGGTACTTGTCCATGTATTCGCCCCTGCAGTCCTGGCACCACTCCCAGACGTTGCCCAGCACGTCGAACAGGCCCAAGGCGTTGGCCCGCTTCTGGCCCACCGGGTGAGTCTGGCCGCCGGAGTTGCCCTGGTACCAGGCGATATCGCCCGCCTCGCCGTAGCGGTCGGCCGTGGTCCCGGCGCGGGCGGCCAGCTCCCACTCGGCCTCCGTCGGCAGGCGGAACGCGTCGCGGCCGAGCATCTGGTTGAGGGAGCGGATGAAGGCCTGGGTGTCGTCCCAGACGACCTCCTCCACCGGGTAGCGGCCGCCGCGCGGGAACTTGGAGGGGTTGTTGCCCATCACCGCCTGCCACAGCTCCTGGGTCACCTCGGTGCGCCCCAGGCGGAAGGGCCGGGAAACGCGCACGCGGTGCACCGGTTTTTCGATGCGCTCGGCCTCGGGGCTGTCGCTGCCCATGAGGAACTCGCCGGCCGGGACGGCCGCCAGCTCGTAGCGGATGCCGTTGACGGTCAGCAGGCCGCCGGCATACGACGCGACGCCGCCGCTAGCCGAGGCGGCCAGGGCATGGTCGCGGTCCATGGTGACGCTGCCGCTGGCGGCGACCAGCACGCCGTCCAGGCGGACATACACCGCCCCTCCCGACAAAGACCGGTACCTATAGGGAACGGCCTGGCTACGGGGGTAGCTCGCGGTAGCGGCGGGCGTGCCGGTCGTCCCGGCAGCGAGGCTCACCGTCAGCAGCTGCTCCTTGCCGGCGCTGGCGGTCAGCGCGTGCGGCCCGTCCATGACCACGCTGCCGCTGGCCGGCGCCGGCCGCCCGTCGAGCAGCACCTGCAGGCTGCCGAAGCCCTCCTTCAGGGCGTACTCGTAGCGCACCGCCGTTCCCCTGCGGAATTTCGTTGTCGTCGCCGGCGTGCCCGTGACGCCGACGCGCATGTCGACGGTCAGGGTCTCCTCCTTGCGCTTGGCCAGCACCAGGATCAGCGCCGCGGCCGCCCCGGCCCCCAGCAGCACCGGCAACCAGGGGAACCTGTGGTGACGGGCGACGGCCGGACTCCCCTCCTTTTCCAGGAACCGCGGCGCGGCCTCCTCGGCGGCCCATGCCATGGCCCCGGCGGCGAAAACGACCAGGACCCAGGCGGCGATGCGTCTCTGCCAGCGGCGACTGCCCATGACCCCTCCCGCTGAGGCCGGCAAGCTCAATTCTCCCGGCTTCGTCATGCCATCATGTATGGCGCATTTCGCAGCGCAAAACAATCAACCTTTAGATTGATTTTTTCTTTTCTCCGCTGTCCGGTCGCGATCGGCCTCGCGCCCCTTCCCTCCGGGCCGGGAATGGATTACAATCCATGCCGTTCGCCGGCAGGGGGTGCGCGATCGGGCGGATAAAGAATTTCCTGGCATGGCTGAAGCAATGCTGGACAGGGGCGATGCTCCGCCTGCGGCCGACGCTTGCGCCCTTGCGCCCGTGGCTCGCTCGCCTGGGCCGGCGCCTGGAGCCCTTGCGCCGCTTCCTCGCCAGGGAAAAGACCCGCCGCAACCTCCGCGTCGCCGGACTGGCCGCGCTCGGGGCGGTCGTCGTCCTGGCCCTGGCCTTCCTCGCCTTCCGCAACGCGCTCCTGCGCGCGGTCCTGGACAGCAAGCTCCGCTCCTTCGCCAGGGGCGGCGTCGGCATGGTCGTGGAGGTCCGGGAAGCGAGTTTCCGCGGCCTGGCCGGCATCGAGCTGGCCGGGGTCAGCCTGCGCAGCGGCGACGGTTCCTTCGCCTTCTCCATGGGCCGGGCCGCGATCGCCCTGGACCCGGCGCACATGCTGCTGGGCCGGCCGCTCCCCCGGCGCCTGGCCTTGAGCGACCTGCAGGTCGACCTGCGGCCCGGGAATGCCCGGCTCCCGGCGAAGCCCATGGCGGCGGACGCGGCGGCCAAGACCGCAGGCGCGCCAGCGAAGAAGGCCGGCGCCGGCAGCGCCCCTGACTTCGGCGCCCGGGCCGCCCGCCTGCTCGACGTCTATTTCCGCCTGATCCCCGACAGCGTGCGCATCGACCGTCTCACCCTGCACAGCGACATCGACGGCATCCACCAGGCCCTTTATATCCCGCGCCTGGAATTCAGCGGCCCGGCGTTCGAGACGACGCTCGAGGTGTACGACCAGGGCCGCTCATGGGCCTGCCTCGTCTCGGGAAAGATCGACCGCGACCTCCAGCGGCTGGAGCTGCGCCTGCGGCCCAGGCGGGACGCGCGCGCCGCGGCCCCGCGCGTCGCCGCCGGGGCGATCCTGCCGGCGGACGCGCCTGCTCCACTGCCCTTCAGCGAGCGGCAATGGGGGCTGCGGCTCGGCTTCGACTCGGCGAAGATCGTGCTGGCCAGCCGCGGCCGCCGCCAGGGCGTGCTCGGCCTCGAGGGCTCGCTGGCCATCGGCGGCCTGGCGCTCAACCACCCGCGCATCGCCGCCGACGACGTCCTGCTGCCCATCGCCTCCCTCGATTACCGCCTGGACATCGGCCGCGACTATTTCGAATTGCGCGAGCCGACGCGGGCGCGGATCCACAAGCTGCAGTTCCGGCCCCTCGTCCGCATCCGGCCGGTCCCCGCCTGGCAGGTGCGTCTGCGCGTGCCCGAAACCCGCTTCGCCGCCGACGACCTGTTCTCCTCCCTGCCCGCCGGGCTGTTCACCCGCCTGGCCGGCATCCGCACCAGCGGCGAGCTGTCCTTCCACCTGGACTTCGCCATCGACCTGTCCACGCCCGAGGACCTGGAGCTGGACGTGGCCCTCCGGAAGAGCGGCTTCCGCATCCGCCGCTTCGGCAACGCCGACCTGCGCCTCTTCGCCGGCCCCTTCCTCTACACCGCCTACGAGCAGGACCGGCCGGCGGCCTCCTTCCTCGTCGGCCCGGAGAACCCCGATTTCGTCCCGCTGGCGGAGATCCCCGAGCGCCTGCAGCGCGCGGTGATGATCTCCGAGGACGGCGCCTTCTTCAGCCACCGCGGTTTCCTGCTCGAGCCCTTCAAGAACTCGATCGTGGCCAACCTGCGCGCCGGCCGCTTCGTGCGCGGCGCCAGCACCATATCCATGCAGCTGGTGAAGAACCTCTTCCTGCGCCGGCACAAGACCATCGCCCGCAAGCTGGAGGAGCTGCTCATCACCTGGCTGATCGAGGAGAACCGCCTGGTCTCCAAGGAGCGCATGCTCGAGACCTACCTGAACATCATCGAGTGGGGGCCGGGGGTCTACGGCGCCCGGCCGGCGGCGCGCTATTATTTCGCCAAGGACGTCGGCGAGCTGACCCTGGCCGAGTCGATCTTCCTGGCCGCCATCGTGCCGCGGCCCAAGCGCTTCATGGGCTTCTTCGGCGACGACCAGCGGCTGCGGCCGTGGCTGGCCCGCTACTACGCCGACGTCTCGCGCAAGATGCTGGCGCGCGGCTGGATCAGCCAGTTCGACTTCGACACGCTGCTTCCCGAGGTCACGCTC
>DAHVOV010000261.1 GCA_027318645.1 Candidatus Aminicenantota bacterium | reverse complement strand
TCGCGCGACCACCGCAAGATGCTCGCCGTGGACGGCCGGGTCGCCTTCATCACCGGGCTGTGCATCGGCCGGCCCTGGGAGGGAGTGCCGGAGAAAAAGCGGGAGCCGTGGCGCGACACGGGCATCGCCCTGCGCGGTCCGGCGGTGCGCGAGGTGGAGGATGCGTTCGCCGGCGTCTGGGCCATGGCCGGCCCGCCCCTGCCCGACGGCGCCTTGGACATCGCCCCGCCCGCGCCCGCCGGCGATGTGAGCCTGCGCGTGGTGGCGAGCGTGCCGGCCACCTCGGGCATGCTGCGCCTGGACCTGCTGGTGGCGGCCCTGGCCCGCCGGCGGGTGTGGCTGACGGATGCCTACTACGCCGGGGTCTCGGCCTACGTCCAGGCGCTGCGCTCGGCTGCGCGCGACGGCGTGGACGTGCGCCTGCTCGTTCCCGGCGCCTCGGACCTGCCGCTGGTCAAGACCCTGTCGCGCGCCGGCTACCGGGCGCTGCTGGAGGCCGGGGTGAGGGTCTTCGAATGGAACGGCTCCATGCTGCACGCCAAGACCGCGGTGGCCGACGGCCGCTGGACGCGCGTGGGCTCGACCAACCTCAACGTAAGCAGCTGGCTGGGCAACTGCGAACTGGACGCGGTGATCGAGGACGAGGCATTCGCCCGTAACATGGAGGAAACCTACCTGCGCGACCTGGAGCGGGCCACGGAGATCGTCCTGAGCCCGCACCGCCGCGTGTGCGCGCCGAAGGGCGCCGGCTGCGAGCATCACGACGCCGTTCGCGGGGCCGGCAGCATGGGGCGGGCGGCTGCCGGGGCGATCCGCATCGGCAACGCGATCGGAGCGGCTTTCGCCGACCGGCGCGTCCTGGAATCGATCGAGGCGCGCACCATGCTGCTGGCCGGCCTGCTGCTACTGGCGCTGGCGGCGGGCGTGGCGATCTTTCCGCGCCTGGTAGCCTACCCGCTGGCCGCCGCCGGCGTCTGGACCGGCTTCTCCCTGCTGCTGCGCGGCGTGCGGCTGCGAGGGCGGCACTCGCGGGACCACGACGACGCAAAGGGCGGCTGACCCTCCGGCCGGTCCTCGTCAGGCTCCGGGAGCGGTGTTCCTTTATTCAATCTCCAGGGTCAGGTCCCGGCAATAATTCGTACTGCCAACGAACGACTCATTCTGGGGCCTGAAATCGGCGGACTGTAACTAGTGGACCATGCCTGTATGCCCTGCCCTGAGCTTCGCTTCGACCTTCAGCAGTTCTTCATGAAGGATCTGCAGGATCTTTTCCGGGAGCAGGCGGATGTCTTTTTTCTCCAAAGCTGACTTCCGGTCGAAAGAATGGGTCAGCACGGTTTCATTGGTGGTGAAATACGCGATCTCGATGTCCATGGCCAACCTGGCATGCCACTGTTTCCCGATATCCGACCTTTCGACGGCATTCAGGCGGATCTTCATCTCCCAGTCCGGATCGCCGCTCGATCCGTAGCGGGTGATTTTCCTGAAAATACCCTGTTGGCTGAGGAAAAGCGCAACCGCATCCTCCAGCAGATTGTCCGGCGATTCCGACCAGAGCGCCCGGTTATGGTATTTCACCCGGAACGGCTTGTCCCGGCAGACGATTCGGGGATCCCTGTAGATCTCGTTGGCTTCGACATTTTCCACCATCAATGTCTTGTCCAGCTGCCAGCCGTGTTCCTTTTTCGGAAGCTCCGACTGCAGGTCGAAATAATAGGGCGCCGCGCACGCCCAAAGAACAATGAAGAATCCCGATATCCAGAGCGGGCTTCCTTTTTTGCTGAACATGATCGATAGTGCCCCTTTCATAGTTTGATTTTGCGGGTTGCCGTCCGTGAAGTCAATACGAATCCCCCTGGTGCCAGGCCTTCCATGAGCGGATCAAGCCGATCGCGGCAAAAATGGGCTAAGCCGTTGTGCAGGCGCCGTCTTTTCGCTACAATCCGACCCAACGGGAGGCGCACGATGGTCATGCCGCTGGAAATGCCGGAGCTGTTTTCCTCGCCGGGTGAAGCATGAACAGGGGGATCTTTGTCGCCGGCGCGGGCAAGGACGCCGGGAAGACCACCCTGTGCCTGGGGCTGGCCAACGCTTTCAATGCCCGGGTCGAGGGCGGCGTGTCGTT
>DAHVOV010000260.1 GCA_027318645.1 Candidatus Aminicenantota bacterium | reverse complement strand
GGGCGGCGCGGGCCGTCATCTCCGGCGTCATGGTGTAGGGCAGGTTCATCGGCAGGAAGGCGACGGCGATGTCGCGCAATTCCGCCATCTCCGGGATGTCCTCGGTGTCGCCGGCGACGTAGACGCGCAGGCCGGCGAAGGAGAGCACGTAGCCGTTTCCCTCCCGGCGCGGGTGGTAGGGGCGGCCGTCGGCGCGCTGGTGGACGAGATTGTAGGCCGGCACGGCCTCCACCGCGAGGCCCGCCGCCTGGGCGCGGTCGCCGTTGCCCATGACCCGGGCGCCGGGGGGCGGGGGCAGGCAGGCGGGAGAGACGATGATCTCGGTCCCCTGGCGGCGCAGGGCGGCGATCGCCTGCGGGTCGAAGTGGTCGCCGTGCGGATGGGTGACCAGGATGAGGTCGGCCTTGGGCATGGCGGCGAAGTCGGCCAGGCGGCCGTCGGGATCGACGTAGACGACGCGGCCCGAGAAGTCGAAGCGCAGCGTGCCGTGGCCGATGAAGGTGATGAGCAGCGGGTCTTCCGGGGTCGGGATCTCGTCCGCCTCGAAAGCGGCGAAGCCGCTCATCGCCAGGGCAAGCAGGGAAATGAGGAAGACGCCCATACGACGATGGGGCATGGTTCCCTCCGTGGCCGGCCAGCCGGACGCGGATCAGCCGGCATGGGATCTCTTCGCGACGCGGGCGCGGCGCAGCGCGCGGATCGGCACGCCGCCGACGGCCCAGTGGCCGGCCGGCACCTCGTTCAGGATCACGCGCACGCTCTCAGGGGCCACGCCCAGCGAGGAGGACACGGCGGCGGTCACCGACGTGAGCAGCGTCCTCTTGGCGCGGCCGGTCCGGCCGGGGAGCAGGTGGATCATGACCAGCGGCATGGGCGCCTCCAGTGCCCCGGGCGGGGCGCTATTTATGCTTCGCGCGGAACTGGTTGAGCTTCTCGCGGTGCTTCTGGTTCTCGGCGGCCAGCTTCTGGCACATGGCGCGCGCCTCCGGGTTGTCGTCCTTGATCATCTCGTAGAACTTCTTTTTGGTCATCGAGTCCTCGATGCCGGCGGCGTAAGCCAGGGCCGCCTGCAGGCTGACCGGCTTGTCCAGCGTCTCGGGGATCTGCGCCTTGATGAAGCCCAGGGCGGTGCGCACGGCCTCGATGTTGAAGCGCTCGCGGTTGTAGTCGACCTTGCCGGCCTTGATCAGCTCGATGGTCGAGCGCACCCACTCCACGTTCCGGCGCTCGTCGTCGGCCATATCGATCCAGAAGTCCTTGTGCTCGGGGAACTTCTCGCTGTAGACCCAGTACAATTCCATCACGGCCGCCTCATAGTCGGCGATGAGCTCGATCTTGCTGATCTGGAAAGCGGACAGCTCCATGGCGCGCCTCCTCGGGCGTTTCCGGCCCCCGGACCCGTCGCCTCATTCTTACCATGCCGGGAACGAAAACGCAACACCGCGGCGCTTTGACATCGCCGCCGCGATTTGCTATAGAAAGGGCCGATGAACAGGGAAAAACGGGCCGGGATACTGAAAACGGCGCTGGGCGTCGGCGTCAGCGTGGTCTTCACCTGGCTGGCGTTCCGCAGCGTGGACGCCGGCGAGGTGCTGCACGCGCTGGCGCGGGCCGACTACCGCTACCTGCTGCCGCTGCTGGCCGCCGTCGGCCTGGGGCTGGCGGCGCGCGCCCTGCGCTGGGGGCTGCTGCTGCGGCCCGTCGTCCGCGCCCGCCCGGGGACGCTGCTGGCGTCGCTGAGCATCGGCTACATGTGCAACGTCTTCATGCCGGCCCACCTGGGCGAGTTCGTCCGCGCCTGGCATGCCGCCCGCCGGACCGGGGCGCGCGCCGGCGCGGTGCTGGCCACCATCGTCGTCGAGCGCATCGTCGACGTGGCCTCGCTGCTGCTGCTGCTCGCCCTGTCGCTGCTGCTCTTCCCCTTCCCCTCCTGGGTGCGGCAGAGTGGGGCGCTGATGCTCGCCCTGGTCGCCGCCCTGACCGCGCTGCTGCTGCTCATGAAGCGCCAGCAGCAGCGGGCCCTGGCCGCCTGCGAGCGGCTGCTGCGCTTCCTGCCGCCGCGGGCGTCGGCGCGCGCCCGCGACGCCCTGGAGCAGTTCCTGGACGGGGTGGCGCCGCTGCGGCGCCGCGGCCACTACGCCGCGGTCGCCGGCCACACCCTGCTCCTGTGGGGCAGCTATGCCCTGACCTACCAGCTGCTCTTCCAGGCCTTCGGCTTCACGGCCCGCTACCGGCTGCCGGCGAGCGCCGCCCTGGTGGCGCTGGTCGTGACCACCATCAGCGTGGTCGTGCCCTCCTCGCCCGGCTACATCGGCACGTTCCATTACCTGTGCCAGCTCTCCCTCGGCTTCTTCCGGGTGCCCAAGGGGCCCGCCCTTTCCTACGCCATCGTCCTGCACGCCTTCACCATCCTGCCGCCATTTTTCCTCGGGCTGTACTTCCTGGCCCGCGAGAAGCTGAGCCTGCGGGCGCTGCGCGAGGAGGAGTCCCGTGCTTTTGACCGTTGACGTCGGGAACACCACGGTGGCCGTCGCCGTGTTCCGCGGGAAGGCGATCGTTTTCCGCAACCGCATGCCCACGCCGCGGTCCTGGACGGCACGCTCCTTCGCCGCCCTGCTGCCGTCCCCCTGGCCGGGGCGGGTGACGGCGGCGGCCGTCTCCTCGGTGGTGCCGCGCATCGACCGGCCGCTCGGCGCCGCCATCCGCCGGGCCTGCGCGGTCCGGCCGCTCTTCCTCGACGCGCGCACCGACGCCGGGCTGCCGCTGCGCATCGACCGGCCTTCCGAGCTCGGGGCCGACCGCATCGCCGACTGCGTCGGGGCGCTGGCCCTGTTCCGGGCGCCGCTGGTCGTCATCGACTCGGGAACGGCCATCACCTTCGACCTCGTCGACCGCGCCGGGGCCTACCGGGGCGGCTGCATCCTGCCCGGCATCGGCGTCGCCATCCAGGGGCTGGCCGACCATGCCGCCCGGCTGCGGCGGGTGGCCTTCGCGGTCCCGCGCTCGCCGGTGGGACGCAACACCGCCGACAGCATCCGCGCCGGAATCTTCTTCGGCTATGCGGGGGCCCTGGGCCACCTGATCGCGCTCTACCGCCGCCGCCTGGGGCCGCAGGCGACGGTCGTGGCCACCGGCGGCATGATGGCCGCCTTCCGCGGCCGGTGCCGGGCGTCTTACCGTAGTGGCCGGATACGGG
>DAHVOV010000244.1 GCA_027318645.1 Candidatus Aminicenantota bacterium | reverse complement strand
CCTCGCGCGGCTGCCCCTTCGCCTGCTCGTTCTGCTCGGTGACGGGGATGTTCGGCCGCAAGTTCCGCTTCCGCTCCACGGCCAGCGTCATGAGCGAGCTGCGCCGCTACGATCCCCGCCGCCATTTCATCTTTTTCTACGACGACAACTTCACGGCCGACCCCGGGCACGCCAAGGAGCTGCTGCGGGCCATGATCGCCGCCCGGCTCCGGTTCCAATGGTCGGCCCAGGTGCGCGCCGACGTCACCCGCGACGCCGAGCTGGTCCGGCTGATGAAGAAGGCCGGCTGCCAGGTCGTGTTCATCGGCTTCGAGTCGGTCAACCCGCAGAGCCTCAAGGCCATGAAGAAGGGGCAGACGGTGGCCGAGATCGCGCGCGCCGTGAAGGTCCTGCGCCGCGCCCGCATCCGCATCCACGGCATGTTCGTCTTCGGCTTCGACGAGGACGACTGGCGGACGGTCCGCCGCACCGTGCGCTTCGCCAAGAGGGCCCGGCTGACCTCCAGCCATTTCATGATCCTCACCCCCCTGCCCGGCTCCGATTTCTACCGCCAGGTCTGCGCGCAGCAGCGCATCCGCTTCCGCGACTGGAACCTCTACGACGCCCACCATGTCGTGTTCGAGCCCACCCGGCTGGCGCCCCTGGACCTGCAGCGCGCCCAGATCTACTGCCACAAAAAATTCTATTCCCTGGCCGCGTCGCTGCGCAAGATGATCAATTTCAAGTGGGTGGACATCGCCATCGCCCATTACGCCCGCAAGCTGAACCGCAGCTGGCTGAAGAACAACCGCACGTACCTCACCGTGCTGTCCCTGCTCCGGCCCCGGCGCCAGAACCAGCACGTCACCGTCGACTACCGCGAGGAGGCGAACCTGGACCCGGCCCGCTGAACCGCGGCGGATTGGCAAGCGCCTGCGGTTCAGCTAGAATGGCGACATGCGCGAAACGATCAGCCGCCTGGCCGGGGCGGCCATCCTCCTGGCCCTGGCATCGGGCATGCCGGCCGCCGGTGCCCCCGGCAGCGTGAAGGATCTGCTGCTGCTGATCCCGGAGAAATACCTGGGCTTGGAGGGAACGACGCTTTCGGCCGCGGAGCGGCTGGCCATGATCGAGATCGACGACACGGCCCACGGCTGGCTGCGCCTGGCCGGGCGCGGGGCGCACGCCTTCGAGGGCTGGATCGAGCTCGCCCTCTTTCGCAAGGGTCCCGCCGGAGCCATGCTGGGCGTGGCGGTGAACCAGTGCGGACCGCTCTGCGAGCAGCGGCTGACCTTCCTGCAGTACGCCGGGGGGGAGTGGCTCGACCTGACCGCCGCGGTCTTCCAGCCGCTTCCGGCAGGGCGGGTTCGGCAACTGTACCGGGCGGCCTTCCCGGACGGTGAATCCGCCGCCGATCCGCCCGTTCTCTACCGCCTGCCGCGCCAGGGGACCGACCTCCTGCTGGTCACCCAGGAAGCCGTCGCCGGGCGCGAGGTCGAATTGGCCCGCCTGCAACTGATCGACGGCCGATTCCGGGCGGCGCCGGGAGCGGACTGAGCCGCGGCCGGCTACTTGACCTGCAGGTTCTTGAACAGGGTCAGCAGCTGGGTACGGTTCTTGACCTTCAGTTTCTGGAAGATGCGGTTGACATGGCACTTCACGGTGCTCACGGAGATGAACAGGGCCTCTTCGATCTCGTGGTTGCTCTTGCCGCGCAGCAGCAGCAGGATGACCTCGCGCTCGCGGGCCGAGATGCCGAACTTGTCGAAGTAGTCGTCCATGGCCATCTCGTTGCGGACGCGCGCCGCCAGCCGCCGGGAGCGCGTGCGGTTCAG